>JAUYSY010000069.1 GCA_030696155.1 Alphaproteobacteria bacterium
AGTAACGCATATTTTGTAATTAACGTATAAATACTTTTTATAAAAAGGCTGCAAAACAAAGATCTACAGCCTTTTTACGATATATAGTCAATAGACATTGGTAGGATACAATCACGCCTCACTCATGTATATAAGGATACACTTCGCTCGTTGTTCCTTATCTACTTCTCAATTCTATTGACTATGTTCTAGCGTCGAAAATTAAAAACGCTCAAATTTTATCTAGTGCCTTTTTGTCCACCAGTGCCACCGCCTGATCCACCACTGCCACCACCAGATCCACCGCCTGTACCACCATTGCCGCCTGCTGGATTCTGGTCTCTCTGTCCACCTGCACCACCATTGCCGCCTGCTGGGTTCTGATCTCTCTGTCCACCTGCACCGCCATTACCGCCTGCTGGGTTCTGATCTCTCTGTCCACCTGTACCACCATTGCCGCCTGCTGGATTCTGATTTCCTTGCCCTGCTTGATTTGGTTTTTGGTTAGAATCTTTGTGTTGACCTGGATTTTGATTTTGATCTTTACTCACACTTAGTCTCCCATTTATGTTTTTATCATTTGTAGAACAATAGTACATCGATAATAAGTTTTAAGCAAATAACGCAACCATATGATAAATAAAACTAATATAATTTTATAAAAAAAACATAACAATAAAACATAATTAATTAGTATTATTTAATAATTTAAATTAAAACATAAAATAAAAATTATATTTTTTACTACAAACATATAATTGTTTTAAAAAAGCACATCACAAATTCAAACAAGAAAGAGCATAATCGATATCAATAAGCATAGAAAAACGTATTAAGTTTTTAACTATCTTGAAAAGTCTTATTTTTTTATAAAAATTAATACTGAATTAAACAAAAAAACTTCAATACCAAAAACATTAAAATGAATACTATAGTAGGAACTCATACACATACTTATTTGGCGCACAAAACAAGTACGCCAAACAATAAAATTCTGAGTAGCTAAAGACAATTTATGTATAGTTAAATAACTTTGAATTCAGACAAGGAATAACGCGCGATGTGTAGTCTCTTCCTACATGAGAAAAGTTTGACGATGTATCAATTTAAAGTTATTTAACTATAATGAAAAATAATAGAGCAACACCACGAGGCATACCCCGTGGCATTGCATTTGTACTATAAATCAAGACAAAACATTTCACAAAAAGCTTTAACTTTTTGATTCTCAGTTAATGCATTAAAATCTGCTGCTATTTTTTTTGGGATAGTTGCGTTTTTAAAAAAGTTAACAATATCTCCTTTTGTCATTGTGTCGACTTTGCTTTGATCAAAATTATTTTCCTTTAATAGATGTCCGAGGCAAATCAACGTTTCGGCCATTACATCATCGTCAGACGATGAAGATTTAACCTCACTAGAGCTACTGCTAGAGGATGTATCGCTCGTTTCAGTAACTGTTGATAAATCTGTCCCTCCTATGGAACTAAAACTTTTTTCGTAAATTTCTTTTCGAAGCAATCCAAATTCATTAATGCGTGAACCGAAATGATCGTTTAGAGCAATAATAATGAGTGTTTTCTCTTCATTCCACGATAAATTGTTTACCAAATTTTTATCTATGAAATTATTAAAAATTTCTATAAATGTTGTAAGGATTAATTTTTTTTGATCTACGTTTTCCTTTAATACTTCATTTAACTCATAAGCGATTTTTATGAATTCTTCGTAATTAAAGTTTGCTAATGCGGTTTTTAATTTTGATAGACTAATTTCAACACTTTTATGTAGTTTTGGTGTCAAACTCGCTGAAATTGCTGAAGATGAAGAACTTGATGTATATTCTGGCAAAGTTAAAGAATTATAACTTTGCGATTCATCTGACTGTATAAGTGCAGATGCGTTTAATTCTTCCATTTTGATGAAGATATCACCTACTAAATTAGACTCATTGTCGCAGGCGAGTGTTAGAAGACTAGAGTATTTTGACAGAAGATCAAACCCATTAATGCCTGTTAATATTTGTGCATTATAACCAATTTCAAGAATTTGAAACTGACTTATTAAATCACTGATAGAATAGAATGGTGAATCAAAAATAGTGTTCAATATGTATGATAATAAGTCTTTAAGTGGCACTCTTATACTATCATCAATAATTGCCTGATCTATTTCTAATTCTAATTTAAAAAAACGCTCTAATGATAGGGCTAATGTGGTAGCTGTAATTAAATCCCTTTGATTACGAATTTGAAACTGACTTAGTTTATTAATTCGGGTCATTGTATCAGGTAAATATTTTGCTTCTGCAAAAATATTTGATTCAATAGTGCTTTTTCCTTCTAATTGTTTTTGTCGTTCAAAAATCAATTTTTGAAGTGTTGCATCTAGTTGTTCTACAGAATTATTAAAGTGATTAATAAAACTTGTTTCAAATTTTTGAGTATCTACCCATGCATTTGCTTTAAACTCCAATGAAATAAATGCTAATAAAGAAATAAATGTCAGTTTTTTCATGTAAATTGCCTTTTGTTAATGAAAATATTAAATTACATATTGAATACCACTTAATTTTGTTAATGTCAAAAAAAAATTCAACATACAACTATAAAACTATGCTTCATTAACATTTAAAATTTAATCTTTTAATAAATAATATTAAACACAAAAAATTAATATTTATAAACTTAAGTTAAAAACTAAAATAAAAATTATATTTTCTTCAATAAACCTAGAATTACTTTAAAAAAAACTTATTATGAAATAATACCATTTTCAAAAAAGAATAGGGTGTTTTCAAAATTAAATGAATAACTTTTTTTCTCCCTTCCTACGTCCCGTGGCTTGTCCACGGGATCCAGTCTTACAATGACAAAGAAAGATGCATCTTGTTTAATGTGCTGAAAAAAAATAATTTTTTCTCTTTGTAAGTTCTAGGACTGGATCCCGCGAACAAGTCGCGGGACGTAGGAAGAGGGCGGTTCCATAAATATTGAAACCTAAAAAATTATAAAAACTAATTAATCATTTCTGAAATTGGTATTAGGTTTGTATCCACTGTTAATGGCCATTTCTAATGCCAATAAACAACTTTCTGTGTCAAGGCAAGTACTAACGTTAAATCCCATAACAAATCTGCTTACAACATCAATTAAAGCCGTTAAGTAGATAAAGCCCTTTGCTGTTTTGATATACGTAATATCAACACACCATACGTCATGTGGTTTTTGAGGAGGATAATCCTTTAGTAAATAAGGATAAACAGCATCTTGTTGCCTTCGTTTGCTTAAATTCTTTTTAGGATAAATCGCTTGTAAATTCATCAGGTCATCAATCTATAAACCTTTTTATGATTGATGGTATATCCTAAATCTTGCAGATCCATCCCAATTCTTCGGTAACCTTTAAAAGGATGAGCCGTGTAAATACCCTTGATTTCATTCATAATATTTACAGCTTCTTCTTTTTCGGGTTTCTTTTGGACGTAACAACTTGAAAGATTGACTTGCAATAGGCATGCTTTTCGGCGTTTACTTAAACTATCATAGTGATTTTTAACTTTTTCTTGCCTTTCTCTCATTGGCTTTTCCCGGCAAATTTCGCTAAAAAATCGTTTTCTACCTTTAATCTCCCTATTGTTGCATGCAATTTTTCTACATAGTGTAATTGGGCCCCCGTGTTAAAAGCGAGAGAATGTCTCCTAGAGCAGAAGCTCCATGATTGAAACGAAATAACAACGAGGAGACATTCCATGAGGTATTATGCAGGACTAGACGTTGCATTAAAAGAGACATTTATGTGTATTGTAGATGAAACAGGAAAAAGGGTATTTGAGAGCAAGGCTGCAACAAACCCACAAGCTCTTTATAAAGAACTCACTAAAAGTGGCATTAGCCTAGAAAAAGTTGGCTTAGAAGCAGGTAGTTTAAGCAAATTTCTAACCAAGGGGCTGCAAGACTTAGGATTAAATGCGATTTGTATAGATGCGCGCAAAATGGCAGCGATTTTATCGGTTACAATTAACAAAACAGACAAGAATGATGCTCGAGGCATAGCAGATGCGATGAGATGTAACCATTACAAAAAAGTCAATTTGCGAAACTGTGAAGATAATTCTATAAGTATTTTTTTAAATTCTCGTTCCCTACTTGTAGAGAATCGTGTGCGGTTAAAGAATACAATAAGAGGATTTCTTAAGACCTATGGATTATGCTTTGGCGAAATAAGTCATGATAAGTTTTCAAAAGCTGTATATGAAATTTTGTCAAACCTCTCAACGGAAACAATATATGGCATAGAGAGTCTTCTTACAAACTATGACCTTATAAATGAGCAAATAAAGAAATTGGATAAGCAACTTAACGAACTGTGCAAACAAAATGAAGAGGTTCAGCGTTTTATGGAAATCCCAGGCGTTGGAATGGTCGTTGCTATGACCTATAGAGCTGATATGGGAAATCCGACACGTTTTGAAAAATCAGAATCAGTAGGTGCTTATTATGGGATGACGCCTCGACAATATTCCAGCGGGGAAAAAATTAAAATGGGTCGTGTTTCAAAATGTGGCTCAAAAAATATGAGAACTTTACTTATAGAAGCAGCAACTGTGATGCTAACCCGCAGTAAGATTTGGAGCTCTTTAAAAGCATGGGGTTTAAAACTCATGAAAAAGCAAGGGCTTAAAAAAGCTGCAATGGCTGTTGGACGCAAATTGTCTGTTATTATGCATCGTATGTTAATAAGTGGAGAAAATTTCAGGTTTAATAATAACGAACAGACAGCTTCTTAAAGAGAAAAAAGAAACAACAACTCAAAAAAGAATTTTAAAGGCTTTTTCAAAGACTTTTCTTTGGAAAAGGGTTTTGTAGAACAAAACCGATGAATTAAGTAAAGGCGTTTGTCCGGTTGATCGTAAGAGGTCGTTTTCTACATTGCCTTACTTATTTCATTATTCGAAGACTATGATGAGGCGAAGAAGAAACACGATCCTTCTTCATTAAAGACCTCGAAGAGAACCATGGATATTGTTCTATAAAATTCTATCTTTCAGAAAAGACAAAGAAAAAAATAAGGAGATATCTCTTGA
>JAUYSY010000123.1 GCA_030696155.1 Alphaproteobacteria bacterium
GTTATGGTCTACGACCATATATTTTAATCTGGGCCCTGGATCTGCGTATGAAGCTGCGCTTCAACGCGTCCAGGAAAACAAGAAAGGTGCTCTCATTTCAAATAAACAGAATTATGTAATTTTTTTTAAAAGCAGAATAAATTGCATTGACAAGCAAACTAAGTTTAGCTAAGCTAAAAATATAAACAATATTTTTTTATGGTGATGTCATGCAATTTGTAAATATCCATGATGCAAAAACAAATTTATCAAAATATCTAGAGCAAGTATCTAGCAATCATGAACCCATTATTATTTGTAAAAATGGCAAACCCATTGCTCAACTAACAGAATACAAACAATTACCCACGCGCAGATTAGGATTATGGCACAATAAAGTTATAATAAAAGAAGATTTTGATGATTTACCAGCTAGTTTTAAAGATTTTTTCGAATGAAATATTTGCTTGATACATGTGTGCTTCTATGGGCGCTTGAGGGAAATCAAAAAAAACTTAACAAATTTTATGAACTCATTGAAGATTCATCAAATTCCATTTTTGTAAGCGTCATAAGCTATTGGGAAATAACAATCAAAAAAGCATTAGGTAAGCTTGTTGCACCTGATGATCTGATTGAAATTATAGAACAAACGGGTTTTTCTTGGTTAAATTTAGATGTTTCGCATATTAAAGAACTTGAAAAATTACCAATGCTTCATCACGATCCATTTGATCGACTTTTAATAGCACAATCAAATGCGACACAATTAAAATTATTAACGCTCGACGAAAAAATCTTGAATTATTATACTCATAAACAATAAAATGCCTTTTGATGCACATTAAAACTTATCCATACTATTTTTAATAAAATCTCTTAATGATTCAGCAACATAGCCTTTATATTCTGGAAATAATTCAATACCATCGCAAGATTTGATACGCGCAAAACTTAACGCAAAAGTAAAATGTTTTATTATTTGCGCTAATACAAAGGCTTCTTGAAGGTTATCCTCCGTTCCATAATCTTTCCATTGCGCCAAATACATCTTTTGAAGTTTTAAACAGACTTTATCATTTAATTGATGATTTCTTTTGGCGCTATCTAATACAGAAACAATCGAAAAAAAGGGATGCGCAATAGATGTATCCCCCCAATCATTAATAGTGATCCTATCCCCTTGAATGAGGATATTATTATCATGAAAATCACCATGTTCAATCGTTTCAGGAATAGTGTAAGATGCTAATCGTTCACATAAAATTTGTAGTTTAGGTATTAAATGTTCAAGAACATCTATTTCAGATGGCATTAATCCATCTACTATTAGCATATCTCTCTGTTTTATAAAATCATTATATAATTGTGACAGCTTTTTGAGTCGCCAATCATTAACGCCCGTCATTAAAAGTTTATCAACATATGGAATCGTCTTAATTTGAATGTCTGCATATATTTCTAAGGCTTTACAATATAATTCTGCATTAAAACTTTTTTTTAAAATAGTGCGAAGTGGAACACCACAATCTTTCATTAAAAAACAAGATAAATCCACATTTGAAGCAATGATTTTCGGTACTTTTTGAGTTATATGACGCGATAAAAACAATAGAATTTTAGGCTCAATAGAAAAATCTTTGGCCATTGATTTTAGAAAAATACCGCCCTTCGAGGTGTCAAATTTGGTTACGCAAGACCATGGCATATCACGTATAATCTGAGGCTTATTAAGAACCTTATATCCGTTAATGTTTAAATAATCTTCTGCCCATTGCAATATTTGTTTTTGATTATTATTCATTTAGACTTATTTAATTGAAATAATTTGACCTTTAGTGATTTCTTTTAAGTCACTCCCTTTTAAACTAAAAACAGCATTAGGATTGCCTGCTGCTGCCCAGATTTCATCAAATTGAAGTAAATCTTCATCGATTAATATAAAATCAATCGATTTTTTATGAGCAAAGGGTGGAATACCACCAATAACGAATCCAGTAATATCTCGTGTAAAATCAGCATCAGCTTTTATGATTTTTTCACCAACTTGTGTTTCAATTATTTTTTCATTAACACGATTAATACCACTCGCCAAAACAAGAACAGGTTTATGGGTGTTTTTTGTTTTGAATATAAGAGATTTACAAATTTGTGCTACTTCACAACCAATAGCTCGTGCTGCATCATCAGCAGTTCTTGTGCTTTCTGCAAGTTCCACAACTTTAAAGTTAAGTCCCTTTTGGGATAAAAATTCTTGAACATTTTGTGCACTTTTGCTTAGAGCTTGGCTTTGCGTCATATTGATCTACCACATATTGTTTTTCTTAATTTAGTTAAATTTAGTTTTATTGTCAACATTACAATTTTTATTGTGTTTTTAATCATTAGTTGCTACAATACAACAATAATTAAATTTTTTATTATAAAATTAAGTGTAAAATATAACGGAGTTGCAGTAATAATGCGTATCATATTAATTTTATGTCTATTGCTTTGTGGTCATGAAGCATTTTCATATAGCCTTCTTGAAAAAGGTGATCTTATTCTTGTATTAGACGATTATGGTCGTCAAAAATATAGCTACAATAAATATCTTTGTAGAGTCATTTTAAAAGATAACGGAAGATCATTTTTTGTAGAACGTTTTGAAAAGCAAAAAATTGATGAAATTTCAGTTAAAAAAACTTCTGGTAAAAGAAAATTTCATGAAATTTCAACAGAGATATCCTCTGTAAAACGAAGTAAAAAAGTTGATCAACAGACTTTTTTTAATCAACTTCAAGACCAAGATGATTTTATCACTGAAGAAGAATCACCCTTACTCGACGAAATTGAGCAAGCATATGCTCTTCAGGAACTTCAACAAGAACAATCGATCATTAATACTAAGATAGATCATCTTATTGGTCCTGAGGCTCATCATGAAGTTTTGAAGAACACAATTGCCTCAGCGCAAAAAAACCTTTTAATAAGTTCTGACTCAATTACTTTTTTACCTAAAGATATTTATAAAGCACTTAAGGATGCCTCATTAAGAGGTGTTAAAATCTATATATATGTCAACAGATTAATCGATGAAAGAGTTTTAGGTTTCTTGGAGAGTATAAGCACCATTCAGCAACGAAATATTCATGCAAAATATCTTATTGCAGATGATGTTTGCGTGATCATTGGTTCTCATAATTGGTTTGATTTTGATCATTGTGACGGCCATAATAGATCCTTTAAGATAAGCGAAAATAAAGAATATGTTAACGGTATTAAAGATCAAATATGGGAGCAAATTAGATATTATGGTAATGTACGACATGGAAATGAAAGAAGCATTCAAAAAGCACAAAAAAGCATATATAGAAATGCTATTTTAGAATATCCTCTGACACCTAATGGTGATTCCAAGCTTTCACTTTTATCTTCATTAGACGCTCATGAGATTTTTTTTAATGAAATTTGTCAAAAAGCACAACATCGAATTCAAATTTATTCACCTTTTGTAACTTTTGATAATGCAGCAGTACGATTAATAGAGGCTGTTGAATCATTAAGACCTGGTGTGAAGATCGATATTTTTATATGGAGAGGCTCAAAAGCTGATCAATTGTTTGATTTCATACAAGGAAACCCTGCTTTGGCAAAACGCATTAATGTACATGAACTTGAACCTGATCATCATCATAAGACACTCATTATGGATGATAAAATTATTTGTGAAGGTTCATTCAATTGGCTTTCATCATCATTATCTGAGGAAAGTCGTGGGCATAATTTAGATACTTCCTTAGTGTGTGAAGGAGATATAGCCAAAAGCATTTTAGCTGCTTTAAACTAGGGTGCGTTCATCTAAAATAGAATAGAAAGGCGTCAGAACCACATCATTACCCATAAGTATAAGAAACACATCTTAACTTTCAACGCACACCCTAGCTGATTCCCTGGACCAATGAGAGCCCAAAGGGCTCTAATCCAGATCCCAGGGAAACAAAAATAGTAGAGAAAATTTCAATCATAAATAGACTTCTTTCGAAATTCGTTAATGTGAGGTGAGCGATAGAAGATTCGGCACGGAAGACCGTAATGTATTTCTTCATACATGAGGATCTGCGTACCGAAACGACGCATCAATCGGCCAAAGTAATAGAGTTTTGAAAGAAGTCTATTTCAGAAAAACACAGCCTTTCGAGGCATCAAACTGGTTACGCAAGACCAAGGCATATCACGCATAATTTGAGGCTCATTGAGAATCTTATATCCGTTAACGTTTAAATAATTCTCTGTCCATTGTATTATTTGTTTTTAATTATTATTCATTGGGATTTATTTCAAATCTACTACCTCTTTGTTTTCCTGGACTCGTTGAAGCAAAGCTTCATACGTAGATCCAGGACCCAGACTGAAATGCATGCTCGCAAGAGCATGTCTTTATTTTTTAACGCTTAGTTATGATCTTCGATCATGATTATTTCTGGACCCTGGATCCGCATTCGAGCCCTTTGGGCTCTCATTGGTCCAGGGAAACAACTGGGGTAGGCGTTGAGAAGTACGACTTACCATATTATGGGTAATGATATGGTCGCATGACGTAGGAAGAGGGGTAAATTATCAACGCATAATGCTTGTCGTATTATATGCCAGGACTAGAAAAAATTGTCTGGCATTAACTCTAAACCGGCTGTTCCCCAGGTGTCGTTTTAGGTGATATTTCACCCTCATCATTACTTGTAGGTACTGAAGATTTTTTAGGCGCAGGTACGTCGCCTTCTGGTGTTACATAAGGTGTACGCACAATTTTTTCACCACGCAACAAAGCATCAATTTCTTCACCCGAAAGTGTTTCATATTCAAGTAAACTTTGCGCCAAAAGATGAAGTTTATCGATATTGTCTGTTAAAATCTGTTTGGCACGATTATAAGCTGTTTCAATTACAAGTTTTACTTCTTCATCAACCAATTGTGCAGTTGAATCGGACATATTTTTATGCGTTGTAATTGTCGCACCTAAAAAGACTTCGCGGTCAGGTTCACCATACAGAATGGTGCCTAATTTATCGCTCATGCCCCATTCAGTGACCATTTTGCGCGCCATGTTCGTCGCACCTGCAATATCACTTGAAGCACCTGTTGTGACTTGCGTTGGTCCGAAAATAAGCTCCTCAGCAACACGGCCACCCATGGCGACACATATATCGTCAAGCAATTTTTCTTTGGTCACAGAATAACGATCGCTTTCAGGCAAACGCATGACCATGCCTAAAGCACGTCCACGCGGTACAATCGTTGCTTTATGGATAGGGTCCGAAGATACACAATGGATTGAAACAAGAGCATGTCCACCTTCATGATAGGCTGTTAATTTTTTCTCTTTTTCAGTCATGACCATCGAACGACGTTCTGCGCCCATCATAACCTTATCTTTAGCTTCTTCAAACTCTGCCATGGATACAGTTGTGCGTCCTTTACGTGCAGCAAGAAGAGCTGCTTCGTTTACAAGATTAGCAAGATCAGCCCCTGAAAAACCAGGTGTACCACGCGCAATAACAAGTGGTTTGACATCACCTGCCAACGGTAATTTTTTCATATGGATCGAGATAATTTTTTCACGTCCGCCTACATCAGGATTAGGCACAATAACTTGACGATCAAAACGACCCGGCCTTAAAAGTGCGGGATCAAGAACATCTGGCCTGTTCGTTGCTGCAATCAAAATGACGCTTTCATTGGCTTCAAAGCCATCCATTTCAACAAGTAATTGATTCAATGTTTGCTCGCGCTCATCATTACCGCCGCCAAGTCCTGCGCCACGATGACGACCGACCGCATCAATTTCATCGATAAAAATAATACAAGGGGCGTTTTTCTTACCTTGTTCAAACATATCGCGTACACGGCTTGCACCTACACCCACGAACATTTCAACAAAGTCAGAACCCGAGATCGAGAAAAAAGGAACATTCGCTTCACCAGCAATCGCACGCGCTAATAAGGTTTTACCTGTACCTGGAGGACCAACAAGAAGCACGCCTTTAGGAATCTTACCGCCCAAACGCTGAAATTTTTGAGGATCTTTTAAAAAATCAACAACTTCTTGAACTTCTTCTTTCGCTTCATCAATGCCTGCAACATCAGCAAAAGTCACACGACCTGGTTGCTCTGACATTAATTTTGCGCGTGATTTGCCAAAGCCCATAGCTTTGCCGCCACCACCTTGCATTTGACGCATGAAAAAAATCCAAACACCAATGAACAAAAGCATAGGGAACCAAGAAATAACAATACCCCAAAAAGAAGACATGCGATCTTCTTGCGCAGAAACCTCAACATTAGGGACGCCTTTATCAGTTAACACTTGAGCAAGATTTTTATCACCTTGCGTATTAACGATGAATTTTGTGCCATTATTATAATAACCGACAATACGGTTGCCTTGAATTTTAACACGACCAACTTCTTTGCTGTCAACTTTTGCCATAAATTGGGAATAAACGAGTGTATCAATAGGACCTTTATCACCAGAACCTTGAAAAATATTGAATAAAGCCACCATTAATAGGCCAATGATAAGCCAAATGGCCATATTGCGTCCGAAATTTGACACGCTGCGATCCCCTTATATTATATTTCCTTCTAAGCAATTCTTACGCCAAAGAGGAAGGAAATCAACTTTTAAAAAAACATCTATAGTACTATAACATAAGTGGGGAAGGTGAATAAACCCGTCAACCCCTTTTAAAACAGGAAATGAAAAAAAAGCTTTTTTTCTGTACGATTTAAGCCATATTGGGTCAACATTGTTTATATTTTTACCTATTGGCTCTAAGCTATAGTTCTGGATATCATGAAGATCGTATTTTATAAGATACCGATTGTCCCAAATACAAAATCCCTTCCCCTTAAGAAGTTGTGGATTAGGCAAATGTCGATTTTCGCGAAAAATATTAACAAGGTCTTTTTGTCGTTCAATTAAACAATGTGCAAGCGTTATTTTTTTTGTGTTTAATCGTAATTTTTCTATGAGATTTATTAACGCATCATAGCGTATCGGATTTTTATGTGCGCCAATATTCTTAAGGCATTTTTTAAGCAATAAAACTACTATATTTTGTGGTAATTCATGAAGAATATACTGTTTAAATTGAGCATAGCCTTCTAAATGATAAATGATATGTTTGTCATGCAAATAATTGACTTCTTCATCGAGTGCGTCTCGATAAAAACGAATATCATCAATTGTTTTTACTAAATATTCAGTATTCATTTCTATAGGTAATGACGGCATTAATTCATGGCGAATTTGGCTTCTTAAATATTTTTGATTGTTATTACTCGGATCATTCATCCAGATTTTTGTATTAAAGCGTTGAAGTGTTTCAATTAAATCATTTTTTGTATGATGAAGCAAAGGTCTTACAAGATTAATGATTTTACCTTGCTGCACAACAGGCATCGATGCTAATCCATACCAAGTACTTTTGGCCAAAAGGCGCATTAAAAAAGTTTCAATTTGATCATCTTGATGGTGAGCTAAAAATAAATCTTGAATATTATGTTCAATACAGAAAAGCTCAAAAGCTTCGTATCGTTTAAAACGGGCCCATTCTTGAATCCCTGTTTTAGGTTTCGCGCCTTCTAATGTTAAAATATGATGCTCAATATTCAGGGCTTTACAAATATTTTTGACCCATAAAGCTTCCGCCAAAGATTCAGGACGAAGGCCGTGATCACATGTGATCGCTACAAGAGTTCGATGATTTTTTTGTACCCATTCATGCAACAATAACATGAGGCAAAGACTGTCCGGACCACCTGAAATTGCGATGGCAATTTTGGATCGTATCTGAGGATAAGAAGAAAGTATTGAGGTAAAATCTTGTGATTTGATCATGTGTAAGCGGTATTCATAGCTAACTTTTCAGATTATGAGGCAAAGTCTAGAAAGGACGAGAACCGAAACGGAGTGTACTAAAGTACATGAGTATCGGAAGCGCAGTCATGACGACGAATTTGCCCATAATATGGATAGTTTAATAGTTAGATCCACTTTGCGGATAAAGGTAAACGCTCTTCATGGATTTGATTCAAAGCCGGTAAAATTTCTTCAATTGTATCAACAAAAGTGAATAATTTTGAATGACTTGGGTGCGCATAACCTTCTGAAATTGAATGGTCAATAAGCGTCTTTAAAGGATCCCAATAATTGTTAATATTGACAATGATAACAGGCTTATCATGCAAATGAAGCTGTTTCCATGTTAAAATTTCAAACAATTCATCCAATGTTCCAAAACCACCAGGCAAAATAACAAAACCATCTGATTTTTGAAACATTAATTCTTTACGAAGATGCATTGAATCAACAACAATAAGTTCAGAAATGCCTTCATGGCCTACTTCACTTTTTTCAAGATGACCAGGGATAATACCTGTGACTTCTCCGCCTGTTTGCATTACTGAATCTGCAATAATACCCATTAAGCCAACGCGTCCGCCACCATAAACAAGACGAATATTTTTTGAAGCAAATAATTTGCCTAAATTAGTTGCTGCTTGACGATGTTCTTCACGTCCTCGCGCAGAAGAACCACAAAACACACATAAGGCATTTATCTGTAATTCTGTTTGTTGATTTGTATTTAAATGGGTAATTTGCGTCATAGTTCTTTACTATCCTTATTTTAAGTTATTTTTTAAATTTACTAAAAATTTTAAACAAATTCAAGAAATGCTTTGATTGTTTATCTATTTATTTTTTGATAACCTTTACACAAGATTACATAAAATAAAATGAGGAAACGACAATGAATAGACAATACCCTAAAATCTTACTGATTTGCTTAAGTTTCTTACTAACACATAACACATGTTTTGCCACTTTATTTGATGGACATCCATCAGGTAAAAAGAAATGCGAAGGTGGTTATTGGCCAACGTTTACAGATCAAAAACAAATTTTAAATCTTTTTGATGCAGATTGGGAAAAAATTACCCTTAAACATAAAGACACTAAAATTAAGAAAACATATTATTTTAATTTGATTGGTCTTCAAGAACCAGAGCAAATTGTACAAATGAATAAGATGTCAGAAAGCGATCTTCGGGCCTTAGAAGGCAAAGAAGATATAGCTTTGGTGCCGTATAGGCAGGACAAGAAAAACAGAGAAGAAATTTGTCATTATGCATTTAGATTAAAAGGACAAGCAAATACACTTGTTCAAATAGCACGTGTTGAAAGAGTAGAAGATCAAGAAAAGTTTACGCGGAATGGACTTTTATTGACAGGTCTTGATAGATATTTACATGATCTAGGTGCTGCTCTTCCACATTTATTACCTGCGATTGGTTCAACAATATCTGCCGTTATTGCAGGAGGAAAAGTTGTTGATGGTGGAATGCCCGCAACACCTGATATTCTACAAGGTGAGTTAAGCGAAATTATAACACCTGCAACAACAGCTGCAGATGAATGGGCCCTTTTTCTTAATGCTTTGTTGGGGTTAAACGATGATGAAGATGCACAAGTCTAAATAGCATAAATTTAATAAATTTGGGCGTAATATTCATTTGTTATACCCAAATGATTTAGAAATGCCGATTTTTGAGTCTAAGATTTGAGGTGATTTTTGATGCCAAAAATTTCGACAGATAATCGGTTTACCTTAGAAATTTTTGGTTTAAAAAGCGACCAAAAGTCATCGGCTAAAAACGGTAGTTTCAGATTATTTGGGTATATACCCAAATTCAAAAGATCATCTATAATTTAAGCATTTTATTTCATCAATTAAAGAAAATGCTGTCCGCAAAAAAAATGGACAAATTTCACGCTTATTTTCATCAATGCCTATATGAAGTCCATATTCAATGCTTAAAAGAAAATCAAAAAGGGGCACTTTTGTATAAAGAATATTTTCTATTTCGTTAACATTGATTTGAGGGCCTTTTAAAAAATAAATACCGGTTTTCGTATTATAATCATAAAAATTATTGGACCGAACGAGATCATGATTTTCAAGATCGAATTTTCCTAAACCCTCCTTCTCTAAATATTCAGAAAGCCATATATGTCGAGACATATCTTTGGGGGCAGCAACAGACTCAAATACAAGCATATTTTTTTTATCCTCCACGCCAATTTTGACTAAGCAAGAATCTTCCTTTGTCTGATCGTCATAAACAACTGGAATCACAAAAGTATGGAGCATGTTTTGCGGCAAATCTTCTAAATGACTTGTGAATTTCGAAAAATGTTTAGTGTTTTCTAATGAAAATTGATCAGAAAATTCTTCTAATGCAACAATTGCTAATGTATCAAGTCTATCTAAAGTTTCATTTATACAAATTTTAGGGCATTTTTCTTCATCTATTTCCGATTCATCATCTTCTTCCGATTCGTCTGAATCACTTTCTACAATAAAACAATCTCTAACATATTTTTGATAATCTGCAATTATCTCATCTAAGGAAGTATGATTCTTAACATAGGTATAATGAAATGAAATAATATTTTTTACATTTTTACAATTTTTACGTACTTTTTCAACTTCCCCTTTATAATTATCGATAAAAATTAAATTTTCTATTTTTGGCAATCTTATTATTTCTCGAATATCATTTATTTCTTGAATCAGCACATCAATTTTTTGTGCTTTTGTGCTATTTCTAGCGCTTATATGGCCTGTATGTTCTGGAAATTGTGAAAAAAAATCAAAATGCGCACCTCTAAACAGACCCATAAAACTTTTTGAAAAATCAATATTTTCTTTTTTCATTAATTGTAATCTTTGATCGTTTTGTACAAATTCTGAAGCCGTACATGTAAAAGCTGTATATCCTTTTTCTTGAATATTATTAATAAAGGTGGCCGTATTTTTTTCAACCAATTGAATTTCATGATTCATTTTATACCAAAGGCGATCAATATGCGTCATAAAAGTACTAATTGGAATTTTAAAATGATCAGCAACTATTTGCGCATGGTCTTTTTGTTCTCTAACCAATTCTTGATTAAGTATGTGTTTTACTTCAACAGTAATAGTGCCATCAATATCGAATACAAAGGCTGTGTTTTGAGCTTCAAAAGCATCTTCATCAATATTTTTTTTATAGTTAATTTTTATATGCTCAATAATTGAAAAAATGTCATTAATTGTTTTCAATTCAATAATTCGTTTAAAAGGAATTGCATTTAAATCTAATGTAATTGTCGTAAAAAACAACAAAAAAATGGCTTTACTTTTAAAATAACGCATTATAACACCTTAAATAAATAAAAATAATCTAATATATTCTTTTGAATTTTTCAACAAATTAAAAAAATATTTCTATATTTTTTTAATTGACACTTATTTAATACAATTATCTTTTTGATATAAAAAAGTCTTTAAGAATATTTTGACATGCTTCTTCATGAACACCTCCAATAATTTCAGACTGAAAATAACATGTGGATTGATCAAAAATTCTTGGACCATGAATGATACCGCCGCCTTTTGGATCATAAGCACCAAAAATAACTTTATCAAGACGCGCAAAAGAAATTGCCTGTGCACACATAGGGCAAGGCTCTAATGTCACATAAAGAACGTAACCATTAAGACGTTGCTGATTAAGAATACGACATGCCTCAGTAATTGCGCATATTTCGGCGTGCGCTATAGGATTTCCACTGCATCGCATTTGATTATGTTGTGCCGTAATGATTTTACCGCTTTTTGGATCTAAAATGATTGCACCGATAGGCACTTCATCTTCTGAAAAAGCTCTAAACGCGTATTCTAAAGCGAATATCATGGGGCTATGGGTAAAATATTTCATATTCATGACATTCTTTTAATTTCAATGGATTTATGGTAGCACTTATACATAATAGGTTATCGAAAGCTGTTCACATGCATGTCATTTCTATTGGTATATTGGGCATTATGGGTCGTATGGGTCAAGCAATTTCAGGCCTAATTCAAAAAGATCCTCAATTTCAACTTATTGGGGGGACATTGAATCCTGAATCCAATCATATTATTCACGAAACAAGTTTATGTTTATCAACAAGCCCAGATCTCATTTTTGAAAAATCAGATATATTAATAGATTTTACAAATCCCGAAACACTTATAAAACATTTAAATTTAAGTAAAATTTACAACAAACCAATCGTTATTGGTACAACAGGTCTTACAAAAAATCATCACGATTTTATTGATGAAGCCGCAACAACAATTCCGATACTTTATGCACCAAATATGAGTTTAGGCATAAATCTATTACATGCTTTAGTCGAAAAAACAGCTTCAATTTTAGGACCACAATTTGATATAGAGATTTTAGAAAAACATCATAATCAAAAAATTGACGCACCTTCAGGCACTGCACTTTCATTAGGGCAGGCGGCAGCAAAAGGCCGTAACGTTAATTTTGAAAATCAATCCGTTTTAAATTGGGTAAATCATCCTAAAAGAAAAGAAAATGAAATAGGATTTGCAGTGCAACGCGGTGGCGATATGGCTGGTGAACATATTGTTTCATTTTTCGGCCCTCAAGAAAGAATCGAGCTAAGCCATTCTGCGAGCTCAAGGCAAGTTTTAGCCTATGGCGCATTAAAAGCTGCATCGTGGATTTACCAAAAAAAACCAGGGCAGTACTCTATGATGGATGTCTTGAATTTAAAATGAAAAAAGAGAATATCATTTTGTTTTTTGATACACTTCAAAAACAAAACCCACATCCCAAAACAGAACTCTATTACAAAAATCCTTATACACTTTTAATCGCTGTTGTTTTATCAGCCCAAGCAACAGATTTGGGCGTCAATAAAGCAACAAAGCCTTTATTTGAGCATGTTGAAACACCAGAAGACATTATAAATTTAGGTGAAGAAAATCTATCCAATTACCTTAAAAGTCTCAATTATTACAAAACTAAATCAAAAAATGTTGTGGCACTTAGCAAAATCTTGGTTGAAAAACATCAAGGACTTGTACCCGAAAATAGAGAAGCTTTAGAAGCTTTGCCAGGTGTAGGTCGCAAGACAGCAAATGTTATTTTAAACACTGCCTTTAAGCAACCAACCATTGCCGTTGATACACATATTTTTCGCGTTTCAAATCGTACGGGCCTATCAATAGGCAAAACACCTTTGGCTGTAGAATTAGGATTAATTCAAAAAATACCCCAAAAATATTTACATGAGGCACATCATTGGCTTATTTTATTGGGCCGTTATATTTGCAAAGCACGCAAACCTGAATGTCCAAAATGCCCTGTTCGCTCTTTTTGCGACTATCCTGACAAAACGATTTTAAAGTAGACTTCTTTCGAAACTCGCTAATGTGAGGCGAGTGATAGAAGGTTCGGCACAGAATACCGTTCTGTATTCCTCATACATAAGGATTTGAGTACCGAAACAACGCATCAATCATCCACAGTAGTCGAGTTTCAAAAGAAGTCTACTTTAAAATTGAATGGATAATTTTTGTTCTTCACCTTGATATAAAGGTAAAGACGCTTCATTATTTTGTAAAAAACCTTGAGCGAGCGTCCGATTAATATCAATAAAGACATGAATATGCTTCATGTTTTCATTGCGATCCGCATAAAAATCTAAAATTGAACGATCTATATATCTACATGTTTGTAAAAATAAGACACGCATTTCATCGGAAAATGGGAAATCTTCACCTAAGGCTTCAGTTTGAAACAATGTCCATAATTGCCAGTGAAAATCAAGCGCCTGGTCCATTTTGTCCCTATTTTCAGGTTCTGTCAAAGCATCACTTAATCGTTTTGCAGCTTCTAATAAACCACGGGCTTCTATTTCTCTGGGTTTTAAATTGGTGTTTTTATTTTTTCCATAAGGAGATCCATAGGCTTTAACAGACATTTTTTAATATTTCCTCTTCAACCGATATCAGCTTTTGGCAATCTTTTAGCGCTTTATAAAAATTTTTCTCATTGAGCGTTAAAGATATATGCAATATTTGTGCCGATAAACTGGGGGCTGCGATTTTAATATCTTCAATCAATTGATGCGCAAGATTAAGATTTATATCTTCAGATTCAGGAAACAAATAAGCCATTTGGAGAAGGTAATAAAGCCCTTTACAAGGTGTTATTGCATCTTCTTCCTTCAAAATATCTTTTTTACGTAAAATGGCAGATTTGTTTTCAACGATAAATTCAGTTTTAGTTTTACCATTTATTATAACAGCTTGATTGATTATAATTTTTTCGTCAGGTTTTAAAACAATTTTTAAAGACATGCTCTTTTCTTATCTTGGAATTAAGCTTACTATTTAAAATAAGTTTGACCCGAAATTAAAAATAGATCAATAAAATGCTTCATGAAAAAAAAATATCTATAAATTTTGATGCTGGAAAGCCAGAATATGAATTGGGCATAGAGGCACTCGAAGAAAAAAATTATCCAAAAGCGCTTGATTATTTTAATGCAGCTTTTCAAAAATATCCTGGAAGTGCAGCATTATTCGCCAATATGGCATTGTCTTTCCAGGGGCTTAAGCGCTTCAATGAAGCAAAACTATTTTATAAAAAAGCCCTCATGCTTGCGCCTTTAGATCAAAATTTAAATCTCGCTTTTATTCAATTATTACATGCTGAAAAAAAATACGATGAATCAATTACGGTTTTGAAACAAATTGAAAATAGATTAACACCCTCTATAGAAATTTATTTTACTTTTGGAAAATCTTACGAATTATCAGGATTATTTATTGAAGCGATCGATTATTATCAAAAAGCATTGGAAATTAATAAAGAACATCTAGAAAGCCTTGTTAGTCTTGCTGGTTGTTATATGGATACATTACAAAAAACAAAATGTTATGAAATAATAAGGCGGATTAGCAAAAATGAAGATTTAGCAGAAGAAAATTTAAAAATTCTTATTAATCTTCTGAAAATGAACAAAAATTATAATGACATTATAAAAATTTTATTGAAAAAAAAAGAAATTAAAGAGCTTGATGAACATTTTAGAAGTCAATTGGCAACAGCATATTTAGGTGTTAATGAACTAAATAAAGCTTTTACACTTTATCAAGATATTATTGAAAAAAATCAAAATAATGTTGAAGTGCTACAAGGATTAGGGGAATATTACTTTCTATCTAAAGATTATATAAAATCAGAAAAATATTTTAAAAAATCTTTAGAAACAGAAGAGCAAGTTGATGTTTATATTAAATATTATCGATTATTACATGAATTAAATCGTTTTGAAGAAGCAGAAAAAATATTTTTAAAAGGAGAAAATCTTACAAATTCAAAATTACATTTTTATTTACAAATTGCTAAAATTAAAATGGATAGAAGACTTTACATTGAATCAATAGCGCTTTGTGAAAAAGCCCTTACTGCCTATCCTGATTCAATTGCACCTATAGATGGTTTGCTTTCTAATTATATTGAACTTGAAGATTTTGAAAAAGTATCATTTTACAACAAGATCATTCTTGCCAAGATTCCTGATCATGAAACAGCACATTTTTCAAAAGCAATAGCCTGTTTTGCACAAAAGAAAATAGAAGAAGGTTGGATTCATTATGAAAAAAGATTAAAAGTTAAAGAACAATATCATCTTAAAAAAGACGAACTTTTTAGTGAAAGTAAATTTTGGCAAGGTGAAGATTTAAAAGATAAAACCGTTTTTGTGTGGAGCGAGCAAGGCATAGGTGACGAAATTATGTTTGCCTCTTGTTACCATGACATTATCAATAAAGCTAAGATGGTCATTATTGAATGTAATAAAAGACTTTATTCATTATTCGCACGGTCCTTCCCAAAAGCTTTTTTTATATCACAATTTTTTGAAATGGTTGAAGAAGAAAAAAAACGCGTTTTAATCAATATTGAACCCTTTAGACCCATTGATTATGCAATTGCTTCAGGTAGTTTGCCTTTACACTTCAGAAAAAAAATAGAACATTTTCCTAGCAATCGGCAATCATATTTAACGCCAAATCCATTCTTGGTTAAAGAATGGTTAAATCGGTATCAAAAATTCAACAATAATTTTAAAATAGGTATTTGTTGGCGAAGCGGGCTTTTAACCGCTCAACGACAAAAGTATTTTTTAAAAATAGAAGATTTTTTACCTATTTTTTTATTACCCCATATTACTTTTATTAATCTACAATACGATGATTGTGAAAAAGAAATTCAATCAATTGAACAAAATCATCCTATTCGACTTGAACGCTGGCCTGACGTAAATTTAAAAGATGATTTCGAAAATGTAGCTGCAATGATGGTGAATCTAGATCTTATTATTACATCAGAAACAGCAGTAGGTGAATTAGGTGCTGCCTTAGGTGTTGAAGTTTGGCGATTAACAGGCGGTAGCGATTGGACAAGATTAGGTCAAAAAGAACGACCCTGGTATCCCACAATGCGTTCTTTTGTACGCGTTGGTGAAGAAAAATGGGCACCTCTTATTGATCAAATTGTTGAAATGCTTAAGAAAAAAATGAAGCCGGAATAAAGAAAAATTCTTACCAATCCATCTTACTACAAACCCAACACATCTATTGATTTACGTTTCAAAATCTGTAATATTTATTGACTGAATTATTAACTGTCCAGAATATGTGGCAAAGTCTAGGAAAACTAAGAACCGGAACGGAATGTACATCTTCGTACATGAGTACCGAAAGCGGAAGTTTGACAACGAATTTGCCCATGGACTGGAGAGTTTCAGAATTATTCACTAAGGGGAGCCATATTGGCTGAGAGTTTGCAAGAATATAATCTTGCGATGACCCTTATGACTTGAACCGGATAATGCCGGCGGAGGGATCAGTGAACTTAAATTTACAGCCAGAATCATGGCCCAGCTTTGATATTAATCATAATATTGGCCATGATGCATATCAATATAATATTCCCCATTTTTCTTATGATGCGAAACCGCTTTTAAACGCGTTTGAACTTTCACTTCCAAAATCCTCATGGACTAGTATTTTGGGTCCCTCAGGTATTGGTAAAACGACAATATTAAGGTTAATTGCAGGATTCATACCTGACTTTCAATCAAATCAAAACCTTAAAATTGCGTATTTACCGCAATCAGAGCTTCTGCTCCCTTGGGCAAAAGCCATTGATAATGTACTAATTGGCAACAAAATTAAAAACAATCAAAACAAAAAAGATAACAAAGACAAAGCGATTCAAATTTTTGAAAAATTGGGGCTTGTTGATTATATGTCTTATTATCCACATCAATTGTCGGGCGGGATGAAACAACGCATTCAAATTGCACGCGTGCTTCTGGAAGATGCTGATTTGGTACTGATGGATGAGCCTTTTTCACAATTAGATGCACTCACACGCATTGAAGCAAACACATTTGCTAAAAATTGCCTAAAAGATAAAACAATTTTGCTTGTGACCCATGATCCGATGGAAGCTTTAAGGTTAAGCGATCAAATTCTTATTTTAGATGGCAAACCAGCAAATATTAAAGATCAGCTTTTTTTGACTGAAGCGGATAAACATCGTCCTGAACTTATCCACGAACTTTATAAAAAATTGGGGGTGAATTTATGATTATTCGTCTTATTATAACCTCGTTATTTCTAATTCTCTGCTGGTGGCTTTTTGTTTTTGCATTTGATTTACCCACTTACATTCTCCCATCCCCAGAACTTGTTTTTATACGCCTTATCAATTCGATACCTCTTCTTTTAGATCATTGTTACATAACACTTTCTGAAATCATTATCGGGTTTATAAGCGGTACAAGCTTAGGCATTTTAACAGCGTGCTTAATGCTTTATTTCCCCTTTTTTAGATTGATGATTCATCCTTTGTTGTTGATCACGCAAACAATTCCTGTTTTTGTCATCGCGCCACTGATTATTTTATGGTGCGGCTACGGGATGATATCAAAGATTATTATGATAACGCTTCTGCTTTATTTTAAAATTGCCTCAACTTTTTATGATGGGCTTTGTCGTACGCCTTTCCAATTTTTAGAAATGGCACAATTAATGCGCGCAAATCGTTTCAAGACCTTGCTTTATATTCAATTTCCATCGGCTTTGCCTCAGCTATTTTCAGGCCTAAAATTAGGCGCTGTTTTTGCGCCGATTGCAGCCCTTGTTGGTGAATGGATAGGCGCAAGTCGGGGTATTGGTTTTCTTATTTTAGATGCCTATACACGCGTTGATATGCCACTTCTTTTTGCAGCCCTTTTTGTTCACATTCTTATGAGCGTTGCTTTTTATCATCTTGTTTTATTAAGTACTCAGAAATTCACCCCTTGGATACAGGAGAAATCATAATGCCTATTATTCTGCTACTTATCATATTGATGCTCCCCTTAAATATTCATGCCGAAAAACTAACACTTCTTTTAGATTGGTATATGAACCCAAATCATGCGCCTTTATATGTTGCTCAAAAATTTAGTTTTTTTAAGAAAAAAAATCTTGAAATTGATATTATTACCCCTACAGATCTACAAACACCTTCAAAACTCGTAGCACTAGGTAAAGCTGATTTAGCACTTACTTATCAATATCATCTTCATATTTTTGTGGATCAGGGATTACCTTTGCAACGTATTGCCACCCTCATTGAAACGCCGCTTAATTGTTTAGCGGTTAAAGCTGATGGCCCCATTCGCAAAATCGAAGATCTAAAAGGCAAAAAAATTGGCTATAAAGTAGGTCTTGGAAGCTCCAAAGCGTTTATCGAAACTTTATTACAAGATGCACATCTAAAGCTTGATGATGTGGAAATGATTCGATCGAGTCATTCAATGAATGCCGGGTTTTTGTCAGGTCAACTTGATGCAATTACAGGTGTTTATCGAAATGTAGAGCCCTTTATCATGGCTGAAAAAGGAACACCTATAAGACTTTTTTATTATGAAGAACATGGCGTACCGCCTTTTGATGAATTGATCGTTGTGACAAATCCCACCAAAAGTAATCCCCATACTTTAAAATTATTTGTGGATGCTTTGGAAGAGGCGAGCCAATATCTTATAAATCATTGGCAAGAATGTCTGGACGCCTATATTAAAGATCATCCTGAACAAAAAAATGAGACATTACAAAAAATCTGGCAAGAAACGTTACCGCGTTTCGCTTTAAGACCAGGTGCATTGGATATCTATCGATATGAAAATTTTGCACAATATTTAAAAAAAGCAGATGTTATTAAAACGCTGCCCATTATTGGATCTTACGCAAAAGATATTAGGGCTTACCATTAGTATTAAGCCACTTCCTTTTCTTCACGGCAATTGAGGCAAAATGATTGTTCTGTATAATGCGCATGCGAATGACGGTGTGTAATATGGGCGGCAATTCCTTTAACGGGCATTAATGCACCCACACCACCATGATGAATATGGGCGGCATTGGCTTCATCCGTATCAATATGCATTTCGGTGACATATTTTGGATCTACACGAATCATCACATCCCTAAAAATTAGATCTCGATCACCATTACCATCGACTGCTACTTCTACTTGATCACCTTGTTTAAGGCCTCGTGCTTCTGCATCTTTAGTATTCATGTGAATATGGCGTTTAGCGATAATTAACCCTTCAGTTTGAATACTCCCCTTGGGGCCACGTAATGTTACAATAGGCGTTCCATCCCGATCACCTGAAAGGCGAATAGGTGCATCAGTGCCTAAAATATAAGCTTCAGTTTCTGCAATTTCAATTTGAATAAAATCACGGCATGGCCCTAACACACGCATATTTTTGATCTCACCATGAGGTCCTATAACATCAAGCGTTTCTTCAGCAGCCCAAAACCCTGGCTGACTCAATTGATTACGTATTTTTAATTTATAGCCTTTACCAAATAATTGTTCGACAGCCTGATCTGTAAGGTGAATATGATGTGCTGATACAGCAATAGGAATCGGTGGAAATTGACTCGCGGGTGTTATTTTAAGGGTTAAAATCCTAAAAACTTCTTGTGCAATCATCCATTGTTCGTGACTTTGGGTCACAAGAACTTTTACAAGTGAATTATCCATTTGAATTTGAGGTGCTTCTGAATCTGTAAGCTTAACACTTATATTTTTATCATCATCAAAATTAAGACCTAGATAATCGAGTCTTTCGCAAATGCGTTTGCGCATAGAAGTTGAATTTTCACCGATACCACCGGTGAACGCAATAACGTCCACGCCACCCATAACACCCGCATAGCTTGCTATATATTTGCGTACGCGATACGCATAAACTTGAATGGCTAATTGTGCTTTTTTATTACCTAATGATGCTTCTTTTTCAATATCACGCATATCATTACCAATACCTGAAAGCGCTATAAGACCACTTTCTTTGTAAAGCGCCATTTCGATTTCATCGACGCTCAAGCCAAGTGTGTGGCTAAGATATGCAAAAATACCAGGATCAACGTCTCCTGAACGTGTCCCCATAACCAGTCCTTCAAGCGATGTCATGCCCATTGATGTATCAACCGATACACCACGTTCAATGGCACAAACGCTCGCCCCATTACCCAAATGACACGAAATAATACGAAGATGCGTCACGGGGAGCTTTAATTCCTCTGCAACGCGCATCATCACATATTTATGTGATGTGCCATGAAAACCGTACCGTCTTAATCCAATAGCACGCCACTTTTCTGGGACTGCATAAGTATAAGCGCGTTCGGGAATTGTTTGGTGAAACGCTGTATCAAAAACAGCAACTTGTTGAATATTTGGCCATATTTCTTTTGTGACTTTAATACCTGCAAGGGATAATGGGTTATGCAAAGGTGCGAGTGGAATACAATCTTCGATTGCTTTAATAATCTCGGCATTGATTAATTGAGGATCTTTGAATTTCGCACCGCCATGTGCAACACGATGGCCAATGGCGTCTATTTTGATATTTTCGGCTATTAAAAAATCAGGAATTTTACGAACTGCTTCCTCAACCGAGACAACACGCTCAATTTCAGATTTATATAATTGCTTATTTGTTGCCGTATCAAAAACAGCAAATTTAACAGAGGAACTACCTGCATTAATGGTTAAAATATTCATTTATCTATCTCCCCAAACTCACATTTTATGAGCAAATTCTTGTTAACTTTGTACAATACATAAAATGTAAAAAACTTCTTAGGCATTAATGCACTAAGCACCCAGATTATGTGGCAAAGTCTAGAAAGGGCGAGAACCGGCACGGAATGTACCTCTTTGTACATGAGTACCGGAAGTAAAGCCCTGACGACGAATTTGTCCATAGGGTGGGTACTTAAACTACCCAGCCATTATATTGAATCCTGCGTCAATATAAACGATGCTTCCTGTCACAAGTTTTGCTTCATCACTCACTAAAAAACGCGCATATGATCCTACAGCTTCGATAGATGCTAATTGATGTTCTGGTGATTTTTGACGTGCAAGCTCTAACAATTCTTCGAAATGTTCAATTCCGCTGGCAGCGCGTGTAGGAATAGGTCCAGGAGACAAAGCATTTACACGAATATTCTTAGATCCTAATTCTGCTGCGAGATAACGTGTGATGCTTTCCAAGGCTGCTTTAACCGGTCCCATTAATCCGTAATGTGGGACAACTTTTTCACTACCGTAATAAGTGGTGGTAAGCAAACATCCATCTTCTTTCATTAAAGGCTCGGCAAGATGGGCTAAACGTAAAAAAGAATAACAAGAAATATCCATGGCACGCAAAAAACCGGCACGAGATACATCAACAATACGGCCATGCAAATCTTCTTTTGGTGCAAAGGCTATAGAATGAAGCAAAAAATCAAGCTTTCCCCATTTGGATTGAATTTCATCAAATAAATCAATCAATTGGGTTTCGTTTTCGACATCAAGTGGCATGATGATGGGCGCTTTAAGTTGTTCGGCTAAAGGTCTTACAAAAGGTTCAGCTTTTGAATTTATATAGGTAATGGCAAGGTCAGCACCTGCTTCATGAAAAGCTTTAGCACAACCCCATGCAATGGAATGCGTATTTGCAATCCCAATAATGAGTCCTTTTTTGCCTTTGAGTGAAGATGTCATATAATTTCAATTAACTAGGTTAGGTTTTTTGCCATTGATCTCATGATCAGTCTATGCTACCACAGATCAAATTTAACAACAAATTCTGATTGTTGTATGAGCAGGGAGCCATCACGTTGAAAAGTATTTTTTCTTTCTTTTTTCTATTTCTATCATTTTACTTACCTTTTTTGGGGACTGACAAAGTTGCCCAAAGTACGATAAGAGAAGAAATACAAATTTTAGCTGATGATACAATTTCTCTCGAAAAGAGAATGATAAGCTTTTTAGAAGTCATGTTCAAACCCACAAATCTTGAATCTTCAGAGATCATTGATTATATTTTCCCCTTTTATCAAAAACTGATTCAGAGGCAAATGCAGCATGTAGCAGGTGATCGTTATTGTTACCGTGAGGAAGCATTGTTGCAAGAAATTGGCCGAAAATTAAATATTCAAGAATGGAAGCAAAGTTTTGTAAATATAAATTCTATGCGCAAAAAATTATATGAATATTTTCCTGCCTTTATCGAATTTTTGTCCTATGAACAAGTTAAAGATCATGTTTTTCCGTTGATTGACCAAGAACTTCAACATACAGATTTCAATGTTGAAACGATGTATCTTCCATCTCGTTCAGAAGAATCGCAACCCGCAGAATATCCAGAAGAATTACAACTCGTAGAATATAGAATTATTAGGCCACAAAAACAATTAAATTTAATTGATGCTATATTTAAAAAATATAAAAACGAGATCGCCTTAGACGACCAAAAAAAATTATCTTCGCAAATATTTCAATTAATTCAAATTCATAAAAAGGAAGAATTAGATAGAGATTGTTGTAATTCTTCAATAAATCCTAGTGTAGGTTCGGGAATTTATATTATAGACACTTATTTTCCTTATTTGTGCGCTGAAGAAAAACGTCAAGTGTTTGACGATCTTGTTGCTTTTGTTTTAGAATATAAAGTAAATTTATTTCTTGAACAAAAACTGTCTACATTTGTTGATATGATAGAACATATTATTCTAAACAATGATGATAAAGATAATTTGTTTGAAATAGGTAAACAATATTTAAAACATTTTGAGGCATCAGACAATCATTTTGAACCGTCAAGCAATTCATTTAATAGGCAATATTCGGTGCCACTATATTCAATTTTTTTGAATATATTAGAGCAATCACAACTTTCTTATACCAAAGAACAGCTTGATTTTCTAAATGTCCTCGCGAATATGCCTTTTAATAAACATTATGATTTCCAATTACGTTTTATTATCAAATTTTTGTCTCGTCCAGAAATTAATATTCTTGAAAAGTACGAATTTTGGCAAAAAGCATTTGATGCTTTCGATGATTATCCCGAACATCGCTATGAGCTTATGAAAATTATGGCAAGACGCGTAGATCTTAATAGCAACGAGGGTAATGCATTATTGGATAAGTTGCATGATGCGGATCATATAACAAACGCTTCTAAACTAGGAATATTTGAGGGTAAATTTTCAAATGAAACACTTCATGTTGAACGTCCAGAAATATATAATAAGTATATAGATTTTATTAAAGATGCAGATCATTCTATTTTAGAACGTTTTGCAGCTTTACAAGGATTTCTTAAAAACCCTCATTTAACCGGGATCAGCGAAGCTGATTTTAATTATTTTTTCCTGTTTTTGTCCGACAAACGTTTTGAAATATATGATAGATGCATTCTTATAAAAAATTTATTACATAAATATTCAAAACAACTATCTGCACAACAATTAGAGGTATTATATAATTTACTTTCTCTTCTTGTTCTAGATCGACAGTTATTTATGGAATTAAATAATGAAATTCATAATTTATTAAACCAAAAAGGTCTTTCAGACGAAAACTTAATTAAGTCTAAAAAATCTTCGATTTTGTTTAAATTATGCAAAATGTGGGAACCCTGGTTGGATATTCAGAAAAATGCTACGCAATTGTTCTTTGATGTTGTGCCGATTGAATTTACTTTTAAAACGGCTTTAGAGAAAGTAATCGAAGTTATTAAAGAGCAAGAAAATTCACAAGTAGAAGCCTGTTTAGCTTTAAAGCAACTTGACTATCTTAGTAGTACTTTTAATGATTATATACAACCAAACTATTTGAACACACATGAAATCTTCAGACGTGTATATTTTCGTATTCAAAATCACCACGATCGACAAAAGCTAGAAACAAAGCTGATTAAAAATCTAGCTTTGATGTATAATGATCGCATTAGGAATAATATAATACAATTACTTAAAATTTTGGATGGTTTTAATGCTGATATCGTATTTGCACCAAATATAACGCTTGAAAAAAATCTTGAAAATTTATTTGCTGAAGAAATATCACCCGCATTCACGTTTGAATTTGCAATTGAAGATATGCAAATAATGCTCTGTAAAAATTTTCAAGAATCGTGTCCAGATTTTACAGTGATACGTAACATAACAAATAAAAATTGCCATGATAATGTAATTAGCTTTTGCAAATCTTCATCTGATATTGATGTTCCTGAATCTACATATGCACTTGATTTTACAGGTCCTGGAAAAAAAAGAAAAATTACCTCTGAAGAGCATGAGCGCTTTGATAAGCTTTTGTACGTATTTGAAGAGATTAAAAAGATTAAAAATAATGAAGATTGTTTTAACAATCGATTGTTTTCAGATATTTTTCGGCGCGTTTATCTTCGTATTAAAAATCATGATAATAGGAAAGAGCTTATTGAAAATCTAAAGAATTATTTTGATTTTTGGCGTCCTAATTTTGACAGTGACAAACGTGATGTGCCACTCCTTAAAACCTTGGAAGGTTATTATCCAGATATTCGCTTTCCTTATAATGTAAAATTTGAACAGAGTTTTAAGATTATGTTTAGTGATGTTTTACCAGATCATTTCACAATTGATTATGCGTTAGAAGATACGGAAAGAATGATTAAATCTCTAGATGGTTCTCAAGGAGACATTGATGTTGCGCTTCAGACCCTTGATAAAATTAAAAAAGATACTAAGATTTATCACGATCAACCCATTCAGGAAATTTTTAGACGTGTGTATCATCGTATTTTAAATAATGAACATAAAGAAGTGCTCCAAAAAATATTATTTGAAGAGCTTGTTTATAATTATGATAATTGTGGCTCTAACGAAGAAACATTGATGCGTATTTTATCTGGATTTGACCCAGACATTATTGTTCCTATTTATCTTAAAAAAGAGTTTTTTAATGCGGTGAAGACACGATTACTTACGCGCATTAAAAACTTTGAAATTGAAAAACAAGAAAAGTTTTTTGATTTGCTCGCAAAATCTCAAAAAGATCGTCAAGCTGATGAGCAATTGTTATTAGAACAATTTTTAGATCAAGAGCTGCCAGCAATTGCGAAAGAACTAGAAGATGAATATCGAAATCCTGCCAAAGCAGATGATCCACTGACAGAAAACTGTTTTAAAGCCTATTTGAAAGGAGCTTGTGCCGTATTTTTGAATTTGGTTGACCACGATCCTTATGCCCATATGGGTTAATATAATATTGTGAAATGACTCGAAAACAATACAAAAAAAACTACTTCTCGCGGCAAAACCCGTCGGATCTATTACACAAGAAGTTGATGATAGGTTTTATGGACCCCGCGGTCAAGCCGCGGGGCGTAGGAGGGGGGGGGCGATGACCTTCAACTTGAGCGTTTTCAAGTTATTTTAACATATTGCTAAATGGTCGTTTAATTAAGCCAAACTGAAAATCCTTCAGTCATGAAAACATTTACTTCAGCAACATATTTCATGGCATCTAAATAACCGCAACCATTATCACCCCAATTGTAATCCCATGAATTGACGAATTTGAAGTAATATGTTTTGTCATTTTGTGCAATGTTATATTGTCCATATCCCACAATCGCAATAGCATGACCACCTGTTGCTCTAAAGAATTTTGCGTTAGGCGTTGGAATGAACCCATGCACATCGTTCATGAAACTGTCGTCGAGCATAACACCAAAATAAAAAGGTCTTCCTTTTTGAAGCTCTGATACCACTTGATTTATAAAAACTTGCTTTGTTGCATCAGGAAGGATTTTAGGTTTAGCTGAATATGATTTGCTTCGAAATGATGTTGTTAAGTCTTTATAGCCAAGATTTTTATGTACGTAAGCATAATCATTATTATAGGCAACACCTTGATCAAAAGCAGATCCTTTATTTATGCCATCATTATCTAAATCATAAGCTAAGCGAACTGCTTCAGGGCTTGGCGAAAGAGAAGACTTCACTAAATCATCTGTATATGGATAACCCACATAAGACATTTTGCCCCTCATATCGGGTGTATCAATTCTACTCGAATCCCAGTTTGCAACAATATTTTCTGGTGTTACGCCATATTTATCAGCTGCAAGAATACCACCTGCCATTGATCCACCATTATCTGCTTTAACAGCACCATCAGGATCGTAACCCATTAATTTCGCTTCTAAATAACGTGTATTCCAATATTGATATAATCGTGAAATATCAAGACGCGCCGGATTTTTATCTTTTCTAAACTCTGCAGGATTTGCACTTTTAAGAACGGACAAATAACGCAAAACAAAAGCTAAAGAGTTTGCAGTACAAGATCCCAAATTTAACTGATTATACCAATCATGTGCTGCTACCATCTGTTGTTGATAGATGACAAAATTGGGAAGTTCAATTGGGGCTGCTGGTGCAATAACCGCTGGTGATGGAGAAGGTGCTTTGGAAACTGCTACTACTGAATGATCACTTCCAAACCCATCCTTGATTGCAGACACAAGATGTTCAACACCTGATTGAAGGCCATCAAAAATCCCTAAATGTGCTGCTTTAGAGCTTTTTTTAAAACTTTTTTCTTGATTTAAAATACTTAAATCATGTTCTTTTTGAGCGGATTTAAATAATTCTTTTCGTTGTTTATATTTATTTTTTGCAGCTTTTAATCTTTCTTCACTTATGCTGTCGTCTTCAAGTACACGACTTTTAAGATAATCATAGTTTTCTTTTGCGATAAGCATTACTTCTTCAGTATCATCAAGTTTTGCTTTTGTACTCTCACAATTTTTTGTAGCTGATAGTAATTTATTACTATTTTTTTCAGCAAGATGCTCACCTAAATGTGCTAAAACTGGTTCTTCTGCAGGTCTAAATCCAGTTGTGTTATAATTAGCTTCTGAAACACCAATAGGTAATAAATAAAAATTACCAATTAGACCTAACAGAAGACTTCTACAAGCTAATTTTCTCATATCGTTCATTCCCTAAATTGTATTATATTACAATGAATTGCATTCATCTACCAAATGCATCTTGTTCGATTATCTTAAATCGTAACGTATAAAAAACAGGCTTCCAAGACAAAAATTTATAATTTTTATCTTATTGAAAAATAAATTATTTAATAATTATTAAAAATAGTTAATAATTATTTTAAGACAATATTATTTACATAAAATTAATATTTATTAATTTAAAATATGCATTAATAAGCTGTATTAAAAACACACATCGTTATTCATTTCTAATTAATGGTTTTTATGTATTGAACTTTCATTTAGTAAAGTTGACTATAAAAGAAAGAATGTTTGGAGGATCTATGAGCACAGCTTTATTTGCCCTGGTTACATTTTACGTTGTCTCCGTCTTGGTTGTTTTTCTTATGAATTTTTTAAAGCAACAAAATGATGGCAATACTTTATAATTCTCTTTTCATTATCACGATATTTATTCTCATTTACCTTCTTATTACACTTTTATTGCCAGAAAAATTTCCATGAATTTTCAATTAACACAAAGTTTTTACATCGATTTTTTTATCCTTATTTTGATGTTAATTATATGTTTCAAACCATTAGGCAGCTATATGGCAAATGTTTTTAATGGTCAAAAAACATTTCTTTCATTTTTTTTACACCCTATAGAACATACATTTTATAAAATAATAGCTGTTTCTCAAAATGATGAAATGGATTGGAAGCATTATGCTTTTTCTATCATTATTTTCTCGTTTTTAAGCTGTTTCATAATGGGGCTCATTTTATATTTACAAGCTTCTATAATGGGTATGAAACCACTCGATCCAAATCTTATCTTTAATACAATTGTAAGTTTTGTGACTAACACAAATTGGCAAGCATATAGTCCAGAAAAAGATATTCATCAATATTTTCAAGTTATAAGCATTGGTGTTCAACAATTTTTTTCACCTGCTGTTGGTATTTGCGTCTTAATTGCATTGATTCGTGGCTTTACCAGAAAAAATTCAACAAAACTTGGTAATTTTTGGGTTGATCTTGTACGCGTTCTTCTTTATGTCATTATTCCTTTATCCATCATTTCCGCTTTAATATTTGGCTTTTTAGGCGTGCCACAAGATTGGGCAAAAGAAGTCACCATTTCTTCACTTGAAACAGGGAAAACACAAAATTATTTAGTGGGACCCATTGCAAGTTGGACTGCAATCGAAATTTTAGGCAGCAATGGCGGCGGTATTTTTGGCACGAATATGGCACATCCATTCCAAAATCCAAATGCTTTAACGCATTTTTTAGGATTGTTTTTAATCCTCCTTTTACCAACAAGTCTTTGTTATACATTCGGTAAAATGGTCAATGACACAAGACAAGGTTGGGCCATCTTCGCGGCCATGCTTATTATTTTTGTACCTTTAACCTCGCTCACCATCAATCAAGAAAATAATAAGATTTCCTCTTTATCGTCATTGCCACTTGAAACACATAATACGTCGATGGAGGGTAAAGAAACGCGACATGGCATTATTGGCTCTTTACTATGGGCAAGTGCGACGACCGCTACATCCAATGGATCAATCGCCGCCGATCATAGTTCTTTTGCACCTATTAATAATTTTCTAACCATGTTTTTGATGCAGATGAGCGAAACAATTTTTGGCGGTGTCGGTTCTGGCCTTTATGGCATGCTTATTTTTGTACTTATTACTGTCTTTATAGCGGGACTTATGGTGGGTAGAACGCCTGAATATTTAGGTAAAAAAATTAGCGCTTATGAAATGAAAATGGTGTCATTAGCGTTGCTTATGCCCCTTTTTCTTATTTTATCGGGTGCCTGGATTTTATTACATTTCCTAAACATTAAAGAATTATCAGTAAATCAAGGCGCACAAGTATTTAGTGAGTTTATGTATAATTTGACATCAGCGTCCAATAATAATGGAAGTGCGATGTCAGGTATTACGATGAGTAATTCCACATCAAATTTAATATTAGGATTCTTAATGTTGATGGGGCGTTTTTGGATCATCATTCCTGTTCTAGCACTCGCCGGATCTTTGGCGCAGAAAAATACTGTACCCATATCAACGGGTACTTTGCCTACACACACACCCCTTTTTATTTTTGTGCTCATTGGCATTCTTTTAATCATTGGCGTTTTAACCTTTATTCCTAGTTTAGCACTGGGACCTATAGCTGAGCATTTAGGATTAGCAGGAGCTCATTAAATGAAATCTGAAGAATTTTCATATAAAAAAAACATTTTATATTTGGTTTTTGAAAGCTTTTGCAAATTTAATTTAAAGTCTCAACTTGCCAATCCCGTTATGTTTATTGTCTATATTGGGGCGATTATCGTCACCATTATAGGGACAACAAGCATTTATGATGCTGCTATAAAAGAGGGTGAATTTTCATATTTCATTTGGTCAATTGCATTTTTTTTATGGCTTACAATCTTTTTTGCCAATCTTGCTGAAGCTATCGCCGAAGGTAAAGGCAAAGCCCAAGCTGAATCGTTACGCAAAACACGTAAAGAAGTGATGGCAAAAAAACTTAAAGACCCTAAAAATCATGACAATTTTGAATTAATATCTCCTTGTTTGCTCAAAAAAGGAGATTATGTTTTTGTTGAAGCTGGCGATATGATCCCGATTGACGCCCAAATTATAGAAGGCGCTGCCTCCATTGATGAAAGCGCCATTACAGGGGAAAGTGCTGCTGTTATTCGTGAAAATGGCGGTGATTGTGATTCTGTTATCGCTGGCACTAAAATATTATCAGATTGGCTTCTTTTACGTGTCAGTGTCAACCAAGGCGAAAGTTTTTTAGACACAATGATTGCAATGGTTGAAGGCGCTAAAAGACAAAAAACACCAAATGAAATTGCACTCACTATTCTTCTATCAGCCTTAACGCTTATTTTTGTATTGGTCACCGCGACCTTATTTCCTTTTTCCAATAATGCCACTGCACTTTCTGGCAATTCAGGTGTTTTAAGCATTACCGTTCTTATTGCACTTCTGGTTTGTTTAGCACCCACGACAATTGGGGGATTATTATCTGCCATTGGTATTGCGGGTATGAATCGATTGGCAAAAGCCAATGTGATTGCGACATCCGGTCGTGCCGTTGAAGCAGCAGGTGATGTCTCTGTCTTGTTGCTTGATAAAACAGGCACAATTACCTTTGGGAATAGACAAGCAGCAAATTTTATACCTGCAGAAGGTATCAGTGAAAAAGAACTTGCAGAAGCAGCCGCCATGACATCTTTGGCTGATGAAACACCCGAAGGTAAAAGCATTGTGACATTAGCACGAAGTTTAGGTGTTCAAATTCCAGATATAGACACATTAGATGCAAGTTTTATTCATTTTTCTGCCGACACCAAATTAAGTGGTATTAATTTAAAAGATAGGCAAATTTTAAAAGGTGCTGATGATTCAATTTCAACCCATCTAAAAAATTTAGGCGGTATTATTTCAGCAAATGTTGAAAAAATTGTGCATCAAATTGCACGTAGCGGCGGTACACCATTGGTTGTCGCTGATGACACGCGTATTATGGGCGTTATTCATCTAAAAGATACCGTAAAACCCGATATTAAAAATCGTCTTGCAGATTTGCGCAAAATGGGCATTAAAAGCGTTATGATTACAGGCGATAACCCGCTTACTGCTGCGGCCATTGCCGCAGAAGCTGGTGTTGATGATTATTTAGCACAAGCGACACCTGAAACAAAACTTAAATATATCCGAAAAATGCAAGAAGGCGGTCAATTGGTCGCTATGGTTGGAGATGGCACCAATGATGCACCCGCTTTAGCGCAAGCAGATGTCGCTGTTGCTATGAACAGTGGGACACAAGCTGCGAAAGAAGCCGCGAACATGGTTGATTTAGATTCGAATCCCACTAAATTAATCGAAGTTGTTGAAGTCGGTAAACAACTTTTAATGACACGGGGTGCCTTAACAACTTTTAGTATTGCGAACGATATTGCAAAATATTTTGCGATTATTCCTACATCTTTGACAAGCATTTATCCAGAACTTAAAATTTTTAATATAATGCATCTTCAAACCACTGAAAGCGCCATATTATCAGCTATTATTTTTAATGCTTTTATCATCATTATGCTTGTGCCACTTGCTTTAAAAGGCGTCAAATATCACGCACAAAGTGCCGAATCTCTTTTACGCAATCATATTTTTATTTATGGGTTAGGTGGCATTATAGCGCCTTTTATAGGCATCAAATTAATTGATCTTCTTTTAGGTTTATTTATAGGAAAATTATAATGCATTATCACATACGTTTATTTTTAAGTCTTACCCAGATTTCACTTGTAATGCTTATTCTTTTTACGATCATTTGCGGCGTTTTTTATCCAGGTTTTGTGACCATTGTTTTGAAAACCTTTGCGCCTTCTAAAGCGGAAGGTAGTTTTGTAGAAAATGATGGTAAAATAATCGGATCAAGCCTTATTGGTCAACATTTTTCAGATCCTAAATATTTTTGGGGAAGACCACCTCAAAACAATGAAAAACCTTATGATTTTAAGGAAGCACAAGCATCTCATTTATCACCTAAAAATTCAAAATTGAAAGACCTTATTCAAAAAAATATTGATCATCTTATGTCTTTCGAAAGTGATAAGAATAAAAAGATACCATTAGATCTCGTCACAAGTTCTGGAAGTGATCTTGATCCACATATAAGCCCTCAATCAGCTTTTTTTCAAGTCGATCGGATTGCATCAACGCGTCATTTAGCAAAGGATAAGGTTGAAAAACTTGTGAATGATCATATTGAGCATAAAATTTGGGGATTCTTGGGTGAAAAACACGTTAATGTTTTAGCATTAAATTTAGCGCTTGATACACTTAAATCTTAATGGAGAAAGTAGATGCCAAACGGACGTCCAGATCCTGAAAGATTACTGCATCTTCTTGAGGATGAAGAAAAATCAACGCTCAGAGGAAAATTAAAGATTTTTTTTGGTGCTTCCGCTGGTGTCGGCAAAACCTATGCGATGCTTCACGCAGCACACGAGCTCTTATCAGAAGGCATTAATGTTATTGTTGGCATTGCCGAAACACATGGAAGATCTGAAACAGAAGAATTGCTTGTTGGATTGCCAAAACTTCCAACGCGTTCTGTTAGCCACAAAGGCATTGTGTTGCAAGAATTTGATCTGGATGCAGCTTTACACCTTAAACCTGCAATTCTTCTTCTTGATGAATTCGCCCATAGTAATCCTATTGGTTCTCGTCATCCTAAAAGATGGCAAGATGTTAAAGAACTTTTAGAAGCAGGGATTGATGTTCATACAACATTAAATGTGCAACATCTAGAAAGTTTAAACGATGTTGTTGCGCGTATTACAGGGATTTCAGTTAAGGAAACAATACCTGACCTTATTTTTGATCAAGCTGATGAAATAACGCTTGTAGATATCCCAACTGATGAATTATTAGATCGTCTTAAAGAAGGTAAAGTCTATTTGAATTCAAATCTTATGGAGTCCGCCCGACTAAATTTTTTTAAAAGAAGCAATCTAATAGCATTACGCGAAATGGCATTAAGGCGCACAGCTGAACGCGTTGACGCCCAAATGAAATTGTATAATATCACTGAATTTGCCGGTGGAGAAATTTTGTCACCTCGATTAATGGTATGTGTTGGCCCTGATTTACTTTCATTAAGGCTCGTGCGTGCTACTAAAAGAATGGCTGATCGCATAGGAGCGCCCTGGTTTGCTGTCTATGTTCAGAATGAAAAACATTTATTATTATCTACCAAAGAACAAGAACGGTTAGATCGTACCTTACGCATTGCCGAGCAAATGGGCAGTAAAATTGAATATATTTACAGTCAAAACGCCCTTAAAGAACTTATTGCTTTTGCTAAAAAAAATGCTGTAACGCGTATTGTCATTGGTAAAACGCCAAAACCACGATGGCGTGAAATTATTTTTGGATCACTTGCCGATGGACTTATCCGTTCAAGCGATGGCATTGAAATAACCGTTATTTCTAGTTTTGTTGATGAACCTGAAGATGAAAAAAAACAATCAAAGTATAAATCTTTTAACATAAAACCATATATTTATAGCTTTACATCGGTTGTTTTAGCAACAATTGTTGGTTTTTTAATAGTACCTTACATGGATGTTCTTAATGTTATCATGCTTTATTTAATGACATTAACAGGCATTGCTGCTTTTTTTTCAAAAGGACCATCTTTATTTGCAGCATTAAGTGCTGTCATATGTTTTAATCTATTCTTTCTTGATCCTAAGCTTGATTTACAGATAACCAATAAAGATTATATTCTTACTTTTATCATGATGTTTATAACTAGCTTTTTTATCAGCTCACTTTCTTCACGTCTTAAATCACAAGCAATGTTTGCTCAAAAACGTGAAAAAGACACAAGTTTGCTTTATGCAATGACACGTGAATTTTCAATTGTCCGGGGTCATAAAGCAATGGCAGAAATTGCAGCCCGTCACCTTGGTCTTTCTTTTAACGCTAATATTGTTTTTTGGATCCCTAATGAGGAAGATCAATTAAGTCTTTTTTATCCGGAAAATAGATCAATTGCGGTTAAAGAGGAAATGGTTGCAAAATGGAGCTTTGAACATGGGCAGATTGCAGGACATGAAACATCGACAATGCCTAGTGCTCAAGGTATTTATTTTCCGCTTATTGTATCATCAAAAACGATTGGTGCTGTGGGATTGGTCCCTAAAGAAAAAAATCATCGTTTTTCAAATCAACAATTATCACTTATTGAAACATTTGCAAATTTAATTGCGTCTTCTTTTGACCGTGCCAATACAGCTTTGGTTGTCGAAGAATCCATCATTAATGCAGAAAGTCAACGATTACGGAGTATTCTTTTAGCATCAATTTCTCAAGATTTATTAATCCCATTAACAACGCTTACAAAATTTTCCCATGATTTGCTTGAAAAAAATACATTAAGCGAAAATGACAAAAAAAATGTTTTGCGTAAAATAAATCAGGAAAGTCATAAAATATCTCAAATAATTGATAACATTATGCTTTTATCAAAAAAACATGCAGATATATAGTCAAATTATTAAAAACCACTATAGTAAATTCTAATAAAAATGTACCACCTAACTCTCTTCCTACGTCCCGCGACTTGATCGCGGGATCCAGAAGGCGTTTAAAAAGGCTTTATTCTTAATTGATAGTCATTACTTCTGCATCATGGACCCCGCGGTCAAGCCGCGGGGCGTAGGAGGGGGGGTACATGCGATTTTATTAGGATTTACTTTAGAAGAGTTTCGAAAAAAGTCTACTAAAAGCTTAAAAACCAAACATATGATCCAGACTCAATCCACCATTCTTACTTGTCATGCCATGATACCCAAACAAACGACAGGTCGTGTCACGAATCATGATATAGGCGTTAACCCCTGCCTCTTGACGTTGAGCCTCACTAAAGACCTCGTCATAAAACCATAATTGTGATCCACTTGCAGGAATTTTCAAGCTGGTTGAGGCTACTTCAACCCCATTTTGATTATGAAGAAATAAATCTGTGTTCGAATATGCATGAAAGGGTGTTGAAACAGGGTACATCAGATGACAGAAGCTTCGAACATCATTACCGCCCAATCGTAGGAATAAACGCGTTGAAAGACCTGGTGCAGGTCCTGCATAGGATTGTGGCTCAGTTTTATAGGTCAAGACCGTATTATAGATATGAGACCCAAAACTTGTTTCAGCTTGTTGACCCGATTGACGATTTTGATAACGGAACAAGCCATGAATCCAGCCATCCGCTTCTTTACCTGCTTGGAAATCGTAAATAAACTCAACATGACCATAATCAGTGGTTGAATTCAATTTAAGATCATCTAAATCAATGCAATGTTGATGATTACGCTTCAAATTACCTAAAGATTTAGTGGCTATTTGATTGCCTTTTGCATCATAACAATTCATCACCAATGGCAGATGCATTTGACTACGCACCATAGGTGTTGGAAGTGCGATTGTTTTAAAATCTTTCATCGGCAAAATAGGCGCTGATAAAATATAGGCTTTACCCATAAGATTAGAAAGATCTGCAATTTTTGGATCTGGATTTAAATCAGTACGCTCAACATTGGCATGTGCAATACGTCTAATATTTTTATCATTTACAATTTCATAACGTGGTCTTACAAAATATTTTTTGGCATGAATTTCAATTTGTTGCGGCCATTTCACATTGGGTAACACTTCATGAAGATCAAGCGCATAAGTCCCAAAACCTGGCACGTCTTTAGAAAAATATTGTTTTGTATTTTCGTCACCCATGACATTGAACCCAATTGTCCCTGCAGGAATTGGTGTTGGATGCGAATTTTGTACCCAGAAAACAACTTTTTCATTATCAGCTGGTGCTGGAAGACCTGCATAATAATCAGCTGGAAAAGAATTGGCGTCATGTGTCGCGCTTATATATTGATCTTTTTTAGAGACAACATCTAACGCATATTTAACGGTATCATGTCCTTTTGCACCAAGCACATGAATAAACAATTGACCTGTAAAAGCATCTAACTTAAAACGCTCACGAATTTCACGGCTATCAAAAACGATTGTTTGTCCCTTATGCGGAATAAGTTCACGCCATTCAGCTAGAACTTTGCCTTGATGATCTATAAGGGAACACCAAACTGAAATGTTTTGCGCACCCCATCCTGCCCAATAATTAGCTGTAAAAAGACGCGTATAAGATTCTTCATCATCTCTAAAAAAAGCAAAATTTGTCGCAAAATTATGGGGATCTAAATAATTTTTGGGATTGCTCATAAAATCATCAGGTAGTCTTATATCATCTAAGGTGACAATTTTAGTTTTAGAATCCACCAAATATTTAATATGATCCACTAATCTTTTTGCATCATACGCTAACACAAACAAAACATCTGGTCTGCATTCTTTTAATGAAACAATAGGTTGTGCAGTTTTTCCTAATTTTTGAACACCAATTTCATCAATGTTTTGAACAAAAATTTGAGATATAGGTAATTTTTCCAGCGAATATAATGCATTAAAAGTCTCAATTTGATCCAAAGGATCATAAATTGCCACATCTTTAACAGACGCTAAAGACTTTATCAAATCATGCGTTTTCGGTACGCAATAAGGATGACCTATCGCTTTAAATAAAGCTGAAGCACCTGTTTTATTGTCAAAAGTTTTAATTTGAAGCGACATAAAAGCTCTCCTTACGAATAGAAAATACTATGGATAAGTATACTTATCCCAAAAATAAAGAAAATGACACCTGCAACTTTATGTACATAATACATTGATTCAATTGTTAATTTTTTATGAAGCAAAAAACCCACAACTGTCACAAGACCGGTGAACCATAAAGCAGAACCAAGAAACACACCTAAAACAAGCGTACCTGTCGCAATATAATTACCACTCACTTCGATGGCCCCTAAACTTGCCAAAAGAGCACCAACAGCAATAATTGTAATAGGATTTGTAATCGTTAAGAAAAAAGCTGAAAAGTAATCGCCCACAAAAGCAAATTTCGACCGAGCGTTTATAAGTGCATCATTATCACTTTCTTGAACAACTTTTTTAGTCATTATGCTTTTAATGGCGACAATTATTAAAATAATGCCACCTATAACTTCTAACATATGTTTTTTGGATTCAATAAGCGCAGCAATAGCTGTTATACCAAACCCTGCAATAGCTGCAAAGATTGTATCAGCACTTGCAGCGCCTAGACCTGAAAAAATGCCAGACAAAAAACCTGTGACAAGCGTTCGCTTTACACACAAAATACCAACAGGACCAACGGGTGCCGCAATTAAGAAGCCCACAATCATCCCTTTTATTAAAAGATGCGTCATATCTAACATTATAAATTCCTCTCAACCTTTATATGCTTTTGAAGGCTGAGAAACAAGATTTTTATACAATTTTCAAGGTAACCCTTCAATTTAATCATTATAATACATCAAATCTTATTCTTGAACGCTCATTAATACGTTTTTTTTAATATTAGAATATATTTTAAGGATTGACGCTGAGGTCTCTTCAATAGAACGATTCGTAACATCAATCACAGGCCATTTCATTTTTGAAAACAATCTTCTTGCCCATAATATTTCATCCTTAACACGTTCAGGATTAATGTAATCCGTTTCATTATGCTCATCAAATTGTCCCAATCGATGTCGCCTTAAAGCAATCAAGCGATCAGGATTTTCAGTTAAGCCAACAAAAACGGGATTTTTTGCATTTAATAGTATTTCCGGCGGATCAATTCCTGGGACTAAAGGATAATTAGCAGCTTTTATCGTATGTTGGGCAAGGTATAAACAAGTAGGTGTTTTTGATGTTCTTGAAATACCTACTAAAACTACATCAGCCTTTTCTATTTCTTCAAGACGTTGACCGTCATCATGATGAAGTGCAAAATCAATCGCATCAATTTTGTTAAAATAATTATCATCAACTATATACTGCCGACCCGGTTTATTGCTACTTTCTTTCCCTAAATAAAGCATTAACGTGTTAATAACCGGGTCAAGAACTGAAACACATGGAATTTGAAGCCGATAACATCCTTCGTGAATACGTTCGCGTAATTTAGGATCAACGATTGTATAAATTACAACACCAGGATTAAGCGCTATAACAGACATCATTTCGTCAATTTGATGTTCAGTCCTCATTAATATCCATAAATGCTCTCGAACAGATATGCCTTCAAACTGAGACAAACAAGCACGTGTCATATGAACGACTGTTTCACCTGTAGCATCCGAGAGCATGTGTATATCTATTTTTTTCATATGACTTTCCTGTGGATAAGAATGTGGCCTAAAAAATGATAAAAGAGCTATATGGATTTGTACACAATTTAAGAGCCAGACAAGAAACATATTATCCCCATGAGGATAGTTTTTTAACTTAAACGCAACTTAATGGGGATTAATCATTTTAAAATAGACTTATGCACAATCTGTTTATACGTTTAGTACATTAAAAAAGCTTATATATCTTGAAGGTAGGCTACAGTACAACGTAATTATACACATTAAGTGGATATTTTTAAAACAATCATTATTTACCCCAACAACCTCTTAATAAAATGTGGATAAGATTTAATCCCCATCATTCACAGGATACACTACTCTTACAATTCTCTTTATTTAAAAAGATATTAAGATTTAGAGGTTAGTTAGAACTTCCTGATACCACATAAAATTGAAGGCTATAAATTTATAAAACCACATATTTTGAATTTCTTAGGTTTTTCCTTGGTATTTAAACCGAAATAGACACATAACGAGACGCACCTAAAAAGAAAAATGCACTTTTTTTAAAAAACATTAAAAAACTGGTTGACAGTACCCCCGTTTGGAACTATAACTAAAAACCCGGGCAGACAGCTCGGAACTGATCATAGACAAGTAGAAATAAAAAGAGAGATGTCCTGGTGAAGGGGTGAGTTAAATAAGAAAACTTGCTCATGAACTTGGATAGATCGAAAGATG
>JAUYSY010000071.1 GCA_030696155.1 Alphaproteobacteria bacterium
GAATGTCTCCTCGTTGTTATTTCGTTTCAATCATGGAGCTTCTGCTCTAGGAGACATTCTCTCGCTTTTAACACGGGGGCGCAATTACACTATGTAGATTGAGACTTACTTAATATCAGTGTCTTCCTGGATCTGGTGAAACTTAAACTTTGGCCTATCCAGGAAAACAATAATTGGACTGACTCAAGTCTTATCAACGTAAACCTGCGTATATTCACTCAAACACCAGCATCACCTCTTGAGAAAAACCGAATTATCACCTATATCTAGTGTTAGCAGACCCATTAAAATGTATGGAGCCTTATTTAATGAATTATCTTAAAATACTATCAATTGTTCTTTTTTCACTCACTTCTTTTTTATCAGAAGCAATCAATCAACCTGCTAAGCAAAGAACAGCCTCCACACTTTATGGGATGAATCTTCTTTATGAAACAAGTCAGGCGCTCAATCCTTTGTTTTTAGAAGCAAAAAAGAATAATTGGGTTAAAGCCAAAGAACTAGCTCAAAAAAATGCTTATATAAAAAAACATCCTTTTTGGGAAAATGCCTTTAAATGGTATTATCTAAGCTCTGATAACACACAACCTTTTTTCGTTGAATTTGAAACTTTTCTTTTAACCAACAATGATTGGCCAGAACTTGAAAAGCTTAAAAAACGTGCCGAACTTGCACTTATTCGTGAAGCATCAAGCTTGGGCGACAAGGTTATCAGTAAATGGTTTGATAAATTTCCACCTTTCTCTCAAAAAGGACGTTTAATTTACATTAAAATACTTCAAGATGCACAAAAAATTCAACAAGCTCATGATTATATTCAAAAAACATGGCAAGATAATAATTTTACAATTGATGAAGAAGTCCAGTTTCTTAAAAATTACGCCAATGATTTAAACCCAGAATCGCATTTAAAACGCGCCCAACGATTATTGGATGATGGCCAAAAAGACGCGCTGAAAAGACTCTTTAAATTCATCCCACCAAATTATTTAGCGCTTTATGAAGCACGTATGGGTATTCAATCCACACCTGATGCCATAAATGCATTTATGCGCACTATTCCTGAAGAAGTTGAAAAAGATCCTGGATTTTTAATGCAAATATTAGCGCATTATCAGGCAAAAGGCATGAATGATGAGGCACAAAAAATCTTATTAGAATATCAACCAGAACAAAAATACCAACAAAAATGGGAAAATATTCGTCAAATTCAATCACGTGAAAACATGAAAGAAAAACGATATGAAGCAACTTACCAATTAATGAAAAAACATTCTTATACAGAAGGGGAAAAATATTCTGAATTTGAATGGTTTTGTGGTTGGATTTCTCTTGTTTATCTTAAGAACACTAAAAATGCACTCAAGCATTTTGAACGTCATCTTAAATCCGTCAAATCAAGCATGAGTCTTAGTCGTTCTTATTATTGGTTGGGGCGCACCTATGACGATATGAGTAATGCCAATGAGGCAAAAAATTATTATAAAAAAGCAATCGATTATGGTTGGACTTTTTATGGTCAATTAGCTGCCCAAAAAATAAGTCAGAAACCTAATTTAACGCCTATTAAACCTAGTTTAATGCCTGACAATAAATTGCCGCTCGTCCAATTTGCGCAACTCCTTTATGATATCAAAGATGACGATAAAGCATCTTTACTTATGTTTCACGTTAACAGATCACTCACAGAAGCGGGCCAAACGCTTAGTCTTGCCCTTTTAGCTGATAAATTGAAAATGAAAGCATTGGCTGTCCGTTTTGGTCGTGATGCGCAAAATAAACATCCAGGCATTGCGCTTATTGCTTACCCCGGTCTTCATCTATTAAACCAAATACCACTCATTAAATCAAACCAATTAGACAATGCATTGGTTCACTCTTTGATTTTGCAAGAAAGTCGTTATGATCCAAAAGCACTTAGTTCTGCTGGTGCTAAAGGCTATATGCAGCTTATGAACGACACTGCCAAAAAAACAGCAAACAAAAACAAGATTCCTTTCCAAATCAATCGTATTTTTGAACCTAAATTCAATCTAACGATAGGGACACATCATGTGAAGGAATTACTTGATGATTACAGCGGCACTTATCCCATCATGCTTGCAGGCTATAATGCAGGACCAAATCCTGCATCACGTTGGCGTCAAGAATTCGGTGATCCCCTAGCTCAGAACATTGATATCATCAATTGGATTGAATCCATTACCTATGGCGAGACACGTAATTACCTTCAGCGTGTTCTTGAAAACATTCTTGTTTATAGAACGTTGTATAAAATGCCTTTGCCCCATATGGCAAGCACCCAAGAATGGTGGCAAAATTGGGATGTGCTGAGGAATTAGGAGCGTCTCTTACGTGGGTCGCTACCAATATATGACACGTCTCCCCCACAGCTGTTTCCCTGGACCAATGAGAGCCCAAAGGGCTCGAATGCGGATCCAGGGTTCAGAAACAATCATGATCGAAGATCATGGCTAAATGTTAATATCTTGTCTATGCTTATGGGTGATGATATGGCCGCGAGACGTAGGAAGGAAAAGAGATTCCCTAAGTTTGTATTTATTTAACTTTTTTTAATTTGATATTAATTCATTCAAAAAAAATGAATTCTTCGGATAATCAGATAATTGTGAATAGTTTTGTGTTTTCAACATATTAATCACAGTATAGTTAATCTTAGTTTTAGAAACCAATCCAAAAGGAATCTGCGCTTTAAAATCAAAATTTTCTTCAATCAAAGACAATGTGCGCAATGCCACTTCCAACGGTATGATATCTTTAAATTTCTGATCTAGAATTTGCATATAAAATTCTTCTTTATGCTCAAAGCAATAGCGCCAACCAGCTTCCGAAATTTTCAAAAATAATTCTAAATTGGATTTAAAATCAGGTGATTGTAATGATGTCTCATTAATATATAACCCTTCCGATAAAACGCCACCTTGTTCGAAAGTTGGACTAAAAAAACTAAATTGACTTGTCGTTTTGGCTGTTACCAAGGGTACTTGATGACGTTCCATTACACCACAACTTAATTTACCGCGACTAAAAGCCTCGCCTAAATTATCGAAACGTTCGAATTTATATAAAGGATTTGCGCCCTCCATATTAAACCCCGTATAAGCAAACCAAATCTGCGTATTAAGCAAATCCTTGGGGCTGGAATAACCAATATTTTTACCCGCTAATTGTTGAAGATCTTCAACACCCGGTTTAATACAAGCAATAGTGGTTGTTGGCATTTGATATAATTGCGCATAAAGCGTATAAGCAGGATTTTTAGCACCTTTAGCAAGCGCAATCGGTAAAGATTCTTGAACAATATCAGCTAAACCATAATCTAAAGCAGTTAGAGGATCTTCTTGATTTGCTTCGATAAAATTAACATTCAGATTTTTCTCTGCATATAATTTTTTTTTCTGCGCCAGAATAAAACCAGCTTTTTCAATAGGGTTTTGAGAGGGCAAAAACACCCTTAAAATAGGAATAGCATTCAGGATATTGACCGAAAAAGCTAAAAATACAAAAAAGAGACATATTATTTTCATATTAAAAGTTTAATCAAGTTTTTACAAATTGGAAAGAGTTTTAATCCAAATCCCCCAAACCTTGTATCCCTATGCAAAACATATTAAAATATTCTCGTGGGGTTTAAATAGACTTCTTTCGAAACTCGTTAATGTGAGGCGAGTGATAGAAGATACGGCACGGAAGACCGCAGTGTATTCTTCATACATGAGGATCTGAGTACCGAAACGACGCATCAATCGGCCACAGTAGTAGAGTTTCGAAAGAAGTCTAATGAATAAAATACTAGAATTCATTGAATATGTTGAGCAAATAAAAGAAGAATCCCTTTCTCTATTTCTAGATAAAATACTCATCAAATTACGTAAGGCAACAGAATCTGAAGCAGGCACTATTTATATTTTACGCAAAAAAAGAAAAACGTGGCTTGAGCCCGTTTCTATTCAAAATGATAAAATGCCCCTCTCCCACTCCGGTTTTAACATTGACATTAACGGACCTGCGATTGCATCTTATGTCGCTGTTTCAGGGAAATACGTACTTATTGACGATGTTTATACGCTTCAGAACGATCTTCCTTATCGTTTTAATCCCTCATACGACCAAGAAAGTGGATATAAAAGCAAATCCGTTATGGCCTTCCCCTTAAGCACCTTTGAAGGCAAAACAATTGGCGTCGTGCAATTAATCAATAGACGTCTAAAAGGTGTTAAATCCCCCATTCCTTTTGAATCTGGACAATTAAAATTTATTTCAGCTGTAAACCATATTATTGGTCGCGCAATAGAACGTATCGACGCGCACGAAAAAATGGCTTTAAAGAAAAAGGAACTCGAAAAGAAAAACAGATTACTCGAAAAACAACGAAAAATTATTACAGAGCAACAACAAGAAACAGAACAAGCATTTAAAATATCGATTGAATTATTGGCGAAAGCCGCTGAATTACACGACGAAGTTACTGGCAATCATATCGTGCGCGTTAATGAATATAGTTATGTACTGGCCCAAGAATATGGCATGCCCAAAGAATTTTGTGATGAAATTCGATATTGCGCTCAATTGCATGATGTTGGCAAAATGAGCGTCAATTCAGCAATCCTTAAAAAACAACAACAACTAAACCCTGAAGAACGCGCTGAAATGAATTTGCACACCTATTATGGTTATAAAATACTTATACAATCAGATCGCCTCAAAATGGCTGCAGACATTGCTTATTGTCATCACGAAAAATGGGATGGCACTGGTTATCCACGACACTTAAAAGGAAACGAAATTCCGCTTTCAGCGCGCATTGTTCAACTTGCCGATATTTACGATGCTTTACGCTCCGAACGTCCCTATAAAAAAGGATACACACATACAGAGGCAATGGATATCTTGTTAAAAGGTGATGATCGCATCGATCCTAAAGGTCATTTTGATTCAGATTTACTTAAAATTTTAGAAAGATGTCATGAAAAATTTAATTACATCTGGATCGCTTTGACTGATAAATGAAATTATACACGAACGCGACATTAACCTTATTGAAAAACCAAGGATTCCGTCGTTGCGATGAGCAGAAAGCGAAGAAGCAATCCAGAAAAAACACCTTTAAAAAGTTTTAAATGTTAATTTTAAGACTGGATTGCCACGTGGCTCCGCCACTCGCAACGACGAACACCATCTTCACAATAATCCCACGGAATTTGCCGCGGAAAGAGAGAAAATACAATTTTTAATCGAAAATCCCAGGGTTTTTAACTTCTAATATTACACGCCGACTAACCATTTTTAATATTTCCAACAGATGTTCTTTTTTTAGCGCGATACAACCTGCTGTTGGTGTGTAACCTTCTCTGGCAACATGGATGAAAACAGCACTTCCCTTGCCAGGAACGACAGGATCCGAATTATGGTCTATTTCAATGACCAAATCATACAGATCATCTTCACGCCACATTTTTTCATGAGAAAAATCAAAGGGTAAAGTTACAGGACGATTATACTCTGGATGTGTTGGCTCATCACACCATCCTAAATCTTGTGTAATTTCGATTTTGGGCAATCCCGTCTGAGGTTCTTCTAAAAATTTATCTTTTCTATAATAAAGGTTTTTAAGATGAAAACGACCCACTGGCGTTCCTTCATCACCTTCGACTTTATGTTCGATTACACCTGATTTTCCAATGGCACATGGATACGTTACATCCTCAACCTTAAGACCATAAGTCCCATTTAAACACAAAACTAATTTTAAAACAGTTAACATGATTGCATCACTCCTAAAAATACAAATAAGTGATGCCTTACTAACTGAAAAATCTTACTTTATCAAGATATTTTTATTAAATGGTCGAATCATTTTTAACAACAAAATACGTTAATCCTAATCCCAATAATCCACCTAAAACAATACCCTTAAAAAGCCCAGTATTATTTTTTTGTATTTTTGTAGCTTGATTATATGCTATTTGTTCAGCTAATAGTTTAACGTCCCTCTCATATTCTTCTTCTCGTTGAAATTTTGTAGCTTCCATTACTTGTTGTAATGTTTCCTCGTCTAGTTTATCAAAATCAGGATCTTCTAATTCTTGAAAAACAGTGAATTCTAATTCCTTTTCATCCAAAGTAATCTTATAATCACAAAACATTTTTGTGTCTGCCCCGGAAATATATATTTTTTTTTCGGGCTCAGACACTACTTCAGAATCTAACCCAGAATCAACAGGAGCATTCAAAACATCTTCTTTATTAATATATAAATCGTCAAACATTAAATACGGATATTCAGTAACTCTTTTAATAATAGCATCTTTCTTTAAAACATCACGCCATTGATCATGATCTCCTTCTCTCGTTAATGCCCAAGACGATTTTTCATGTCCTAAAACATCATGATTTATGTCCGCAGAACCTGTTAATAATTCATCAATAATTTTATCAAATGTGAAATCAGGACATTTGTTTTTTTTAATAGAATTGTCATTTTCTAATCCTCTGTCAGAGGAAGACATGCCTTTTTTAGCTGCATATGAAAAAGGAATGAATGCGTTGAAAACAAGAACGCACATCATAAAAATTTTTATAACATTCATTTTCTCACCTAATATTTTGAATTAAAGAACAGACTCAAACTTATATTAGTTTATTACACCCAAAATAAAAAATAAAGAATTAAAATTCAAAATACATCTTATTTTTGAAAGTTAATTTCAAAAAATTATCTTGCGTAAAATTGACACAACACACCTGAAGGCTTTATACTCTTAAAATCCTAAGCAATTTAAAGAATTGGATATATTAATGAGTTTAAACGCATTATCATCAACGTTAAACCTTAAAGAGAATCAATCCATTAGTAATGCAAGCTCTATGCAGGCATTGGTCGAAGAATTACGCATTAAAGCTAAACAAATTGAATTAGGCGGTTCTGAATCCGCGCGCGATAAACATTCTGCACGTGGTAAACTTTTACCACGCGAACGCATCAATGCACTCATTGATCCAGGCGCCCCTTTTTTAGAGCTTTCAGCTTTCGCAGGCTACAAATTATATAATGATGATGTTCCAGCAGGTAGCATCATCACTGGTATTGGCCCCATTCATGGTAGACCCACAATGATAGTTGCTAATGATGCAACTGTTAAAGGCGGCACTTATTATCCGATTACCGTTAAAAAACATTTACGTGCCCAAGAAATAGCTGAAACTAATCATTTACCTTGTGTTTATCTTGTTGATTCAGGCGGCGCCTTTTTACCCATGCAAGATGAAGTCTTTCCTGATCGTGACCATTTTGGTCGTATTTTTTACAATCAAGCACGCATGTCCGCTAAAAACATTCCACAAATAGCGGTTGTTTTAGGATCATGTACTGCAGGTGGCGCCTATGTGCCCGCTATGTCGGATGAAACAATTATCGTGCGCAATCAGGGCACCATCTTTTTGGCAGGCCCTCCTCTTGTGAAAGCTGCCACCGGTGAAATTGTGAGCGCTGAAGATTTGGGCGGCGCTGATGTTCATTGCAAAATATCAGGTGTTGCCGATCATTACGCTGAAAATGATCAACATGCCCTTATAATTGCACGTCAAATTATGGCTAATCTTAACCGCCAAAAACCACATGACGTCATCTTAAAACCCATTAAAGAACCCCTCTATTCGCCGCACGAACTTGACTATATTGTTCCTTCTGACCCTCGTAAAACTTATGATGTACGCGAAATTATTGCACGCCTTGTTGATCAAAGTGCTTTTGATGAGTTCAAAGCCCTTTATGGACAAACACTCGTCACTGGATTTGCGCATTTAATGGGATGTCCTATCGGTATTGTTGCCAATAATGGTATTTTATATTCAGAATCTGCCCAAAAGGGCGCACATTTTATTGAATTATGTGCTAAACGCAAAATACCACTTCTTTTCCTCCAAAACATCAATGGATTTATGGTTGGACGAAAATATGAAAGTCAAGGCATTGCCAAAGATGGTGCCAAAATGGTCAATGCTGTTGCTTGCGCTGATGTCCCTAAATTAACACTTGTGGTCGGTGGCTCCTTCGGCGCTGGTAATTACAGTATGTGCGGCAGATCGTATAGCCCCCGCTTCATGTTCATGTGGCCAAATGCTCGTATTTCTGTGATGGGCGGTGAACAAGCAGCAAGCGTTCTTTCCCAGATTCGTCGCGATAAAATGGAAAGCGAAGGCAAAGATTGGACGCGTGATGAAGAAGAGGCATTTAAAGCCCCAATCCGTGCTCAATTTGAAGCAAAAGGCAGCCCTTATTACTCTTCTGCACGTCTTTGGGATGACGGCATTATCGCACCATCTGATTCAAGACGCATATTAGGTCTTGCATTGCATGCTTGTTTAGGCGCTCCCATCCCTGAAAGTCGTTTTGGCATATTTAGAATGTAGATCATGAAACTTTTTATAAATATCACCCTTGAAATTGATACATTGCACAGAGGCCTTATAACCCTTAACCGTCCTGAAAAACACAATGCTTTCAATGAGTTACTTATTCAAGAGCTTACGGATGCACTTGATTACTTTGGCAAAATCACTGACCTTAGGTGCCTTGTATTAAAAGCCAATGGCAAAAGCTTTTGTGCAGGCGCAGATCTTGATTGGATGAAACGCATGGCTGCCTTAGATCAAGACGCCAATTACCAAGATGCCTTTAAACTTGCCACCCTTCTTGAAAAGTTGAATGCTTTTCCACGCCCCACAATTGCTATTGTTCAGGGCCCTGCTTATGGTGGCGGCGTTGGACTTATTGCTTGCTGCGATATCGTTATTGCACACGAAAAAACAAACTTCACATTAAGCGAAGTAAAACTAGGATTGGTTGCAGCAACCATTGCCCCTTATGTTATTAAGGCAATAGGCCAACGACAAGCAAGACGTTATCTATTAACCGCTGAACTATTTTCAGCCAAAGACGCTTTAGACATGGGACTTGTACACCAAACCTGCAATGATTCAGATTTTCAAGAAAAAACAGACAAAATGTTAGCTCAAATTTTAAAGGGTGATCCCAAAGCCCAGCAAATCACCAAGAAACTTATTTTTGATCTTGAAACAACCATATCACTCGATAAAATCAAGACTGAAACGTCCAAAATTATTGCTGGGCGACGCGCTTCAGATGAAGGCAAAGAAGGCCTTAACGCTTTTTTTGAAAAAAGACAACCTACCTGGACAAAAGAATTTGCAAAGAAATAAATATGATTAACATGATGAATAAAAACATAAAATCCATTTTAATTGCCAATCGTGGTGAAATAGCTTGTCGTGTTATACGCACGTGCAAAAAATTAGGCATCAAAACCATTGCTATCTATGCGGATACAGATGCAAATGCACAACATGTCATGCTTTCTGATCATGCCATTTCACTACAAGGTCTCACGGCACAAGAAACTTATTTGAATCAAGATAAAATTATACAAATTGCAAAAGACATAAAAGCTGATGCCATTCATCCTGGTTATGGTTTTTTATCTGAAAATGCTGATTTTGCTGAAAAAGTTGAACAGGCAAATATTATTTTTATTGGCCCAAAATCGATCACTATTCGTCAAATGGGTGATAAAGCAGCGTCCAAAAAATTAATGGCATCAAGCCACGTACCAATGCTTCCTGGTTACGAAGGTGACAATCAAAATGATGATTTTCTTTTAGAGCAAGCACAAAAAATTGGTTTTCCGCTTATCTTAAAACCATCCGCTGGTGGCGGTGGCAAGGGTATGAAAATCGTTCATAAAGTTGAAGATTTTCTACCCCAATTGCAATCAGGCCGTCGTGAAGCACTATCATCTTTCGGTGATGCACGTATTATTTTAGAACGCTATCTTTCAAATCCGCGTCATATCGAGGTTCAAGTTTTTGGTGATTCTTTTGGACATGTGATCCATCTTTTTGAGCGTGAATGCACCCTTCAACGTCGATATCAAAAAATTATTGAAGAAGCACCTTCCGTAAACCTTCCTTTTGAATTACGCGAAAAAATCTGCCAGACAGCCGTAAAAGCTGCAGAAAGCGTCAATTATTTAGGGGCGGGTACCGTTGAATTTTTACTCGACCAAGACAATCATTTTTATTTCATGGAAATGAACACAAGATTACAAGTCGAGCACCCTGTCACTGAAATGATTACAGGGCTTGACCTTGTCGCTTGGCAAATTTGGGTAGCAGAAGATAAACCCCTACAACGTGAGCAACGCCCTGACATGCCATTAGGACATGCAATGGAAGCCCGTCTTTATGCTGAAGACCCAAGTCAAAATTTCTTGCCCTCAACAGGCACTCTAAGCCCCCTTTCCTTCCCCGATGAACGCGTTGATATAGGCGTTCAAGAGTTTGATAAAATCAGTCATTATTTTGATCCGATGATTGGAAAATTAATCGTGTGGGGCGAAGACCGAGGCCAAGCTGTCAAAAAACTAGAATCAGCTCTTCAACAAACAATAATTGGCGGCGTTAAAACAAATATTCCTTTCTTACGCCACTTGTTAACCCACCCTCAAATTCAAGCCTGGAATGTCGATGTTACCTTCATTGATCGCCATTTAAGCGAATTATTACCACCCGTTTTTGAACCTAAAGAGATGCATTGGTTAAGTATCGCTTTAGGTATTATTTTATCACGTCAGCCTTCCGATCAAAATTCGCCTTGGTCAATTTGTGATAATTTTCGTATTAATATGCCCAAAACAGAAACACTAAAATTACAATATAACGATATCATGCAAGATATCGTTATTAATCATTTGGGTGATTCCTTTTTAATGACATTGGATCAAACCTATAAAATTAAAGGGACTCTAAAAGACAAAAAGCTTTCAATTACAATCAACAACAATACGTTTTATGTTGATTTTTATATTCAAAATCAAATATATATATTGATTTCAGAAGGTCAGATCTTAAGTTTCAAAAAACCTGATTCATTTTTAATAGATAATGATCATAGCAAAGATGCTGGCCACACCATGGCACCAATGACCGGGAAAGTCGTTGATATTCTGGTGAATATTGGTGACGATGTTATAAAAGGTAAAGAGCTTGTTATTCTAGAAGCCATGAAAATGGAACATATTATTCGTGCCCATAATGATGGAAAAATAATATCCATTCATTATCATGTAGGCGATGTTGTTGAAGAAGGTGTAGAGCTTATGGAAATTGAATTGCCGAAAGCAAGCTGACATATGATGTTTTCAGCTATTTTTGCTATTAACACGAAATTTTATTTCTCCAAGGAGACAACATATTTTTCAAAATATTCTTTATTTAATCCTTGCTGAATCGCGCGCTTTGCAATATCTAAAAACATATTTTTTTCTTTTTTAATAGGTTGTTCGTTTTCAACATATTTCAACTTTTTATTTCTTCCCTTGAAAAATGGATTATTATAAAAAGAAATAATGTCAGTGAGCTCAGCCTCAGTAAAATGTGACTTTGCATAAGCAATAGCCACACGAATATATTTTTTTTCATCCTTTATCATCGTATCTCGAATGATTGTTTTATACTGTGGCGCCCGGGCAATCATTGACTGCATTACACGCCTATTACTCGCTTGAATCCACCTTTTAAGACCTGATAATTTTACATATACTTCGGCCAAGCTTTTTTCCCGTAATTCCTTCGCCGGGAGTTTAATGATAAGATCAGCCATTGATCTAAATTTAGGATCTGGTATTTCATGGATAAAATCGGTTTGAAATTTCAAGCTCTTAATACCCAACGGTGATGTCATAAATTTTCTATAAAAAATAAGATCGCCTAAAGACATCTTCCCTAAATTAATACGCAATATATTTGAAGAGTTTTCAATATTTTTGGAGCGTAAATCAGTTATATATTGAACATATATATCTTCAAGTTTTTGACTATCTTCACCCAATTTTTCTACATAATCAGGAAAATTTTTTGTTAAGTCTTTGCGTAACAATTCTATGTTTTTTTCAACATAAAGTGGATCAGAAAAACTCACTTTTTGTGCAACCATTTCATCAATTATTTTTAATTTTTCTTGTTGAATTTCAGGATAATCATCTTCAGTTATCGTATAAACTTTAGGACCAGTTAAACATAATAAAAAAATTGAAAAATATAATAGAATGTTTTTTTTCATTTTAATTCTCCATTAACATGCCTAGTTTTATGTTAACAAAAAAGAATTAATACATAATTAAGATGATTTAGCATAAAATACGCTTCATCAATTTATAAGTGATTTTTTCAAGTTATTTCTCGATTCATTATCATGTTTTGAATGTTGTTGAAGAAAGTGTTGAATTACTAGAAATTGAATTACCTAAGACAAGCTGAAAAAAAATTAAAAACCACATATAGTTTCAATTAAAATAATTATGGTCATAGAACATATGTTTATGGTGAAAAATTAAACTTCTTTCGAAACTCGCTAATATGAAGCGAATGATAGATTCGGCACGGGTTCCCTTGTGTATTCTTCATACATGAGGATCTGAGTCCAAAAACGACACATCAATCGGCCACAATAGTAGAGTTTCAAAAGAAGTCTATTAAAAAAACTTATGAAGGTCACCCTACACTATCTTGATAATAGATCTTACTGCCACGACTAGGATCTTTGTCCCCATAACCTTTATTATAAACGTTAAACGCTTCTTCGCGTCTATAACAATTATCAACAGGCTTATCTGTTATCCACTTGCCAGGATATTTACGGAAGAAGCTTATTTCATCACATGGTTTTTGCTCAAATCTTTTCATTTCAGATGAAAAAGGCTTCAACTGACTATTATAATAATGTGCATCATTAGGATCAAAATGCTCGACGATATGACCAAAATTACCCACATGCTTATCATCATTCAAACCTACAGGCAGCTCTCGCACACCACAATTCAAACCAGTATATTGAGGCCTATAACAAGCTGAACCATTGGAAACAAGCATTTGAATATTTGCATAAAGAGCTTCAAACTTTTTAAAGTTGACGTAAGTATCATAAGGATATTCATAATCTGTTGACGGACAATGTTTATGTTTATGCATTAATTTTTGACAAAATCCATTTATTTTTTCTATCAAAAATGCAAGTTCTAATGGTTCAATAAAAACTTTATTTTGTTCTGAAAATTTACCATGAATGGCTTTTTGATAAACATAAGGCATTTGATACACGTAAGCGTCTAAAAACTTAATATAATCATTACCATAAGTCATTTTTCTATAGAGCTGCAAAATACTGTTATCAGCGGATGAAAGATTTTCATCCATATAAACTAAAAGAGACTGATCTAACAATCCCCTCATCACAAAATACGCATAACATGCTTCATCATAGGTAAATAAATCAAAAAAAGTCTCATAAAAATCGATCAAATCATGTAATTCATGTCTAAAATCATCAGGATTCTTTTCAATTTTATTTAAAACATTCTCAACGAAGGAACGTAATCCTTTGCTTTTCTCTACATTTTGACCAAAATATTCATAAAAAAAAGATTTCAGTATGTTGTGATAAGAGAGAAAACCACCCTTAATTTCACTCCATTCAGATGCATCACACATGATCTTAAAAAAACCTTCTTTGTTAAAGTAAGGAACATAATAAAAATTATAACAATCATTAATTTTCATATTATTCAATAATAAAAAACAAAAAGAAATCCTTTCTGCAAAATCAAATTTATTTTTTTTACATATTAAACTCATTTTTCCTACAAAAGACTCCAATTCATCTTTAAAAAGAGATTTTAAATAATCTTCCACTGTCTTTACACCTGAAAAACAAGTAGAAACACCACAACCAATAGATACATTTGGATGCCTAATATTTTGCACTTTACTTAAGTGACATAATTTTTTTATGGCTCTTTTAACAGCCAGCGGTAAATCATTTTCAGAATACAATTCTATATTATCGGCTAGTGATACATAAATTTGAGCCAATTCTTCATTAATTTGTGAGATAAATTCAATAAAAGAATCAAACTCAATGACATTTTTAAAATCTTTTGTTAATTGCGTATAGATATTTTGAAGAAATTGATCCTTAGGTTTCTCTTTTAATCCTAAAATATACTGATAGCGTCTTTGCTGATTATCCTCAAACACAAGAGCTAAAAGAATAATCTTATAAAGATTTACGATTGACAAATCACGCTGGTTCCAAGGAGGAGCGAAGCTTATAGAAATATGATAATTTTGTATCGTTTTATACAATTTATCCTTTAAGAATAATTTTATATAACTATTTTCTATCAATGAATCTTTAAATTTCTTAATAAATTCATACAAAGAATCTATTGTAAAAATCTCTTTTTGTGGAAAAAGTACGAATTCATTTTCATAGAAACACTCTTGATCCCCTCCTAAATCCAACACCTGCCCTGAACCTGGCAAAACACTCTCTACAATAGGAAGAGAAACTATTGTTTGAGTCTGAGCCTCATCAATTTCAGAAATATTAATTCTATTAACCTCTACATCATCAGGAGCATCAGCTTCTTCATTCTCAGAAACGTCAGTTTCATCGCCCTCATCAACCCACATCACATAAGGCCCATTTGGCATAAAATTTCCAGCATCAGCCACACTAAGCCATAATGACAATAGCAACAAACTCACGATCAAACGATTTAGTTTCATTCTTTTTGATTCCAATTCCATAATTGTAAAAGAGATTTTAATTTAGCTTCATTAACATTCATACTTAATTACATGAAGTTTTATTACACTTAAATAAAAAAGTCAATATATTTTAATAAATAAAATTTACTCTTTAAAAAAACAAAATAAAAATAAAATTATAAAATAAATTCAAACAGATTAGTTGGTTCTAAATAATAAAAATTTGGTTAAATTAAACAGATATCCAATTTATAGGATTTACACCTGAATTGTTTCGATTTTTTGATATATTATACAAAAATAGGCAGAGCAGCCTTTTGTTAAGGAAGGTATCGCATTGTTAAAAACTGAATTACAGAAAACGAACTGAGTGTAATATAATCATAACCCAGGATTAATTATTGAGTTATTTAACTCAATAATATTAACGACCTACAAATTCTTTAAAAACATCATCCCTCTCAAGACTTTGTATTTTAGCCTCTAACTTAGAAGCAAAAGAAATATCTTGACCTACAATTTCACCCTTTCTATAAAAATCAACAAGATCTTTTACAGATTGAACATGACCTAAAGCCGCCATAACTTTTAACGCATCAATTAATTGACTATCTGTAAGTTTATTTGCAATATACATTTCGTTGATTTTTGGATAAGCAATGGGTGCATAATCATATACGTAAAGCATATAATCGATATATTGTAAAATTTCTTTTTCTATCAATTGTTCACAAAGCGTTTTTAAGTATAAAAAATAATTAACATAAAAAAGATCTTTTGCATCTAACGTACTTATTCTTTTATGTTGAATTAAATCAGGCATCATATTATTTGGTTCCCAAATTATTAATTCTGGAAATTCATAAAGGGAAATAACATGATCATCTGTCAAAAAATTAGGTCCCAATCTTCCATTATGAAAGACTGGCATAATAATACCTTTTTTCACTAAACCATCACTCCATTGCTTAAGACAATTAAGTTGATTCTTAAGAATATCAGGCTCTCTAACCGCTTGTAATGTTGAAAAAGAAACCAAACTGATTATAATTGATCCATAGATTATTTTAAAAAAAGACATCGTAAACCCCACATTTTTAAATTTTATACAAAAAATTTTCTGACTGCATCAACATTCAAAACATTATTAGTTTGTAACATAATTTATTTATATTTTCATAGAAGGAAATTATAGTTAACGTATCAACTCAACATGAACACCACAATCAATTTCAGCCCATACCTTATCAGCACTCATCACAGGTAATTTCATCATTTTTCCAAGAGCAATACAGGCTCTATCGCCAAAGGACAATCCTTTTATTTTTGTTTCTTTTCTTAAAAAACCAGCTATAAATGCTTGATTCATATCAAAGGAAATAATTTCTGACAACAAATCTTTGAAAATTGTTTCAATTTCTTGATCTAGCATACCAATTGAACCCAACACCGCCACACATTCAGAAACATTGACAGAAGACATAATAGAATGAGGCAACACTTTTTCGACCTTGCTTGCCCCTTCTTCGTTATTAATCAATGCCAAAAAAGCCGAAGCGTCCAATACATATTTAGTCATTTTCTTCTTGTCTCAATTCATATAATGAATCTGTCAATTTTTTACTAGTTTTATTGTATTTTTGGGTAAGCGATTGAGCCTGTTTTAAAACATAATTTAAAGGCATAATATGCAAACCATCTTCCTCTAATTTTAAAATAAGCTCCTCTCCCTCTTTGATTTTTAACAACTTTCTTAAAGGTGCAGGTATAATAACACGTCCACCTTGTTTCATTTGTGCTCTAAATTCATGCATTTTTCTATCCTCTCAATATGGGGCATATCTTAAGCATGACACATTTTTAATATTTTGTCATATTTAATATTTTTGACATAATTTTAAAAAA
>JAUYSY010000129.1 GCA_030696155.1 Alphaproteobacteria bacterium
GTCCGCGGGATCCAGAAAGTTTCTGAAACGATTAGCCTAATAATATTTAGATATCTTTTACAGCATTATGGATCCCGCGGACAAGCCGCGGGACGTAGGAAGTGTGGAGTGAAGCCGAGAAGAAATAGAGAGTGCTTTGAAATTACAACTAATTATCCAACTTTACTTATATTTATTTTATTCCTATCCAGCTGTGCCAAACAAGAATATCATTATATCCCTCAACCCAAACAGCTTGGTTTTATTGAAAAAACTGAGAGTTTTGTTTTCGATCAAATGGATCAAAACAAAATTGATGAATTTAAATTATTTTTGGAAGAATTTATAAACGTCCCTTTTTTACGTGTAAAATTTTATTATCCGTCCAAGACAACAGTCGCTTTTAGACAAAAAATACAACATCTACTTTTAAAAAACGGTCTTAAACCCAAAAAAATAGATTTTTATAAAGATATTTATTTGCATGGTTTTTTAAAAGTTGATTTTATTACGTATGCATCTGTGTTACCAATCTGTCCTGATTGGTCGAGCCCTATACCCAGCACCAAAGAAAATGAAAAGCTTAGTAATTTAGGCTGCACGCAACAAACAAATTTAGGGTTAATGCTTGAAGATCCTTATGATTTAAAGGAATCATCTTCTTTAACGCCAGGCATCGCTTCTGAAAAAATTGACGTCTTTAACGATAAAAATATACAATCCAGGGAAATAGAAAATGTTTGGTCTGACACAAAAAGCTATACCAAATAATGCGCTAGATATTATTGCGTTCGTGCAAGACAATCATAGTCTTTCTATTATTCAAAATTGTCTACTTATTTCCTCGTCAAGTCTTATTCAAAAAGGATCGATTCAGAGCGCCATTGTTTATTTGAAAGAATCGCTATCACCCAAAATTTTATTTATTGATATTGATCACGAAAATTTACCACTTAATAAAATGGAAGAATTGGCAGAGGTAACAGAACCAGGTGTTCATGTGATAGCTTTAGGCACACGTAATGATGTTGGGTTTTTTCGTGAATTATTATCGCTTGGTGTAAGCGATTATTTAGTTAAACCCATATCAAAAGAACTCATTGAAAAAACCATCAATAGATTATTGCAGCGTGGTCAGTTTATTTCCCAAAAAGAAAAAAGGGGTCGATTGGTTTTATTTTTAGGGACAAAACCAATATTAGGCGCGTCGCATCTTTCTTTTTATACAGCTTGGTCTCTCTCTCAAATACATCATAAAAATACCTTGCTAATTGATCTTGATCCGTATATTTCATCTTTTTCACTTTGGGCGCATATGCCTAATACTCAAGAAACAAAACATTTATTTGATCATGGTGATGGGTTTGATACATTAATGCTTAAAAGATCTATTATGCCTGTAAATTCAAAATTATCACTTCTTTCAAGCTTACATTCTTTTGATCAGGATTTTACTATTAATGCCGATTATTTAGAATTGATCACAAATTATAGTAAAATGCATTATCACTACGTCATTATGCATATACCTTATTTTATGTTTTCAATTTTAGCTTTTTTAAAAGGGCAGGCTCAAAAAACAATTTGTGTGAGTGATTACAGCCTTCAATCTTTGCGTGATTTAATAAGACTCAAAGAATTGGACCTTAATTTTCAAATAGTTCAGAATCAATTTGCGCCTGAATTTATTGCACCTTCTTTGTTTAAAAAAAAGCTGAACCACACAATCGATTTTGATATCTTCATGAATCCGTATAAAGCTGAAGAAGATTTTTGGCATAAATCTATAAAAATACCAAAAGCACTTCACCCGTTAATAGATGATATTGGTGGTTGGGGATCACACCCCAAAAAAACATCTTGGTTTCGAAAGAGAAGTGCATGAAAAAAATTTTTGGCAAGAAGAAAATTGTTAAGGATGATGCATTTCACGAATTTGATTCTAAAAAATTAATTGTCAAAGAATCACATGATACGATCACATATAATAATTTCTTGTCAGAAGAAATTATCGAGATTTTAACGCAAAGAATAAAAGAAGAATTAGACCTTCAAGATTTATCACTGCATGATGACACTCATATTAAAAACTTATTTCATACACTTATTCATAAAATTGCAAATGATGAAAAATTATTCTTAAGTCAAAAACAAGAAGATTTTTATGCAGATTATTTAATTCATGACATGCTTGGTTTTGGGCCACTTGAAACTCTTCTTAAAGATGATAAAATTACAGATATTTTCGTGAATGGTCCTTTTGATGTGTTAATTGAAAAAGAAGGTCAGATTCAAAAAACACCCTTATATTTTCGTGATGAAAAACATTTGCTTCAAATTGCACAACGTATTGCTAACCGCATGGGCAGACGTGTTGATGCATCGAAACCTATGGTTGATGCGCGTCTTGACGATGATAGTCGCGTGAACATTATTCTGCCGCCTTTAAGTCTGTCAGGTATCGTTTTATCTATCCGTAAATTTCGAAAATCAGGGATTTCTTTGGATAAAATGGTTGAAAAGGGAAGCCTATCCCCTAAAATACAAGAATTTTTAAAATTGCTCATTCAATCACGCCTTAATATATTAATTTCTGGCGGTACGGGTGCCGGCAAAACGACCTTAATGAACGCGCTTTCAGCCTATATTTCACCGAATGAACGCATTATTACAATTGAGGATACCGCAGAATTAAGGCTAATGCAGCCGCATGTCATTCGCTTAGAAGCACGCCCACCTAATCTTGAAAGCCAAGGCGAGATCACCATTCGGGATCTTGTGCGTAATGCGTTACGGATGCGTCCCGACCGTATTATTATTGGTGAAGTCCGTGGCCCCGAGGTCATTGATATGCTGCAAGCCCTTAATACCGGTCATCAAGGATCAATGTCAACAATCCATGCGAATGAGCCTAAAGAAGCGCTCGCACGACTTGAAAACATGGCCTATTTGGCAGGCCTTTCAAGCCAAAGCTTTGTGCTTAAAGATCTAATTAAGGGGGCTATTGATATCATTGTTCATTTAGAGCGTATGCAAGATGGTGTGCGTCGCGTTACAGCTATTTCTGAAATTTTAAGTACAGACGATCAACATATTCTTATTCAGGATCTTTTTAGATTAAATATTCAAGAGGGTAGCTATATTCAGCTTTGTGATAGGCCAGCCTTTTTAGTCAAAGCTGAAAAAATGAAAATTGAAGCTGAAGTCAATTGTGCTGATGAAATTCTTAATTTATTAAGTTTAACGTTACCGAAATGAATAACATTCAATTAATTATTATTACATTATTTATTTTTGGCTTATTAAGTTTACTTTATGCGTTCATTACACAAAAAAGAAATAATCGGCAGATAGAACATTTGCTCAATTTTAAACAAAAACGAAAAACAAAACTGAATTTAAACATCATTTTTTTATTCGTCACAATCTTATCCTATTTTATATCCATTTATTTATTTTTGATATTGTTCGTTTTTTATTGGACAAAAAAAATATATCTTTTTTACCTCAAGCAAAAAGAGTTAAAAAATTTTGAAACAAATTTTATGAGTAATTTAGAACAATTAGCACGTCTTCTAAGTGCAGGACTTCCTATGTCTAAGGCTTTAGAGATTCTATCGCAACATCCAAGCTCATTTGGTCAAGAAATAGGCCGTATATTGAAAGAAATCGCTATGGGAAAAGACATTACATTGGCGTTTAAAGAATCCAGTACTTTATTTCCGATTCAATCCTACCAATATTTCACAACGATTCTTTCCTTGCAATATGAAACGGGCGCAAGCATCAAAGAAATGCTTGAAAATCTTTATGCTCTTTTACGCGAAAAGAATAAATTAGTTCAAAAAGCAAAAGCCTTATCTGCGGAAGCACGTTTTTCAATATATCTTATTGGATTTTTACCTATTGGATTATTTTTAGCGTTGTGGATATTGAACCCAAATTACATTGCAGATTTCTTAAAAAATCCAAACGCGTCTTTAATTTTATTAATGGCTTTTGGCTTTTGGAGCATAGGTTTTTTTTGGATGTTTCAATTAACGCGGTTTAAACATGGATAATTTTATTATTTTCAGTATTATTTTTAGTCTGTTGTGCGTAACATATTGTGTTATACAAAAAATTAAATTAATACAACTTATTAACCAATCCCTTGGATTTGCATCACCTGACAAAAAATTTTTACAATCTTTTAATAAAAATAGTCAAAATTATTACAAAAATATAATGCCTTTTAAGTATTATAATAATATACAAAAAATAATGTTAGGACATTTAATCGGCACATTAATTATATTCATAATAGGATTATTAATATCTGAAAAAATCACTTTCTCCATTGCATTAAGTTTTTTCTATTGCATTGTTTATATATTATTTTTGAAATCTTTAAAAAACAAAGAAACACAAAATATTAATCAAAAATTGCCTGATTTTTTAGATCTTCTTTGTTTGTTTTTAAAGGCAGGTATTTCAATGCCACAGACGATTGAAAAAATACTTTCTTTTTTTGAACAATCCTCACCCGAATTTACTAACTTCTTAAAAGAAATTCTGAATGAACTTAAAAAAGGAGAAAGCTTTGTTACAGCTTTTGACCTGAGTGCTCAAAAATTACCGCGAACAAAACTTAAAACATTATCAATTTATTTTGTACAAGCAGAAACTTTTGGTACACCCCTTACGCAAATTTTTCAAATATTGGCACAAGATATGCGTAACGATGCGATGATTGTGATTGAAGAAAAAGCACAAAAACTGGGTGTATTATTGTCTTTACCACTGATTTTATGTTTTTTACCGGCCTTGTTGTTGTTGATTTTTGGGCCGGCCTTATTAAAACTTGCTGAAACA
>JAUYSY010000008.1 GCA_030696155.1 Alphaproteobacteria bacterium
GGGTAAGATTACAGACGATGAAGTTGCTCAAATGAAAGGTTCTTACGAAGAACTGCATGGGTCTTTACAAAAAAATTACGGTTATCAAAAAGAACAGGCCGAAAAAGAGATTAAAGATTTTTTTGATAAAAATAATTGGAAAAATAAGTAAGTTAACTTTTTACCAATCTACGGGACAAAAATTTAATTAGGACTCGAAACTTACCAAATGCCCAGTTGTTTCCCTGAACAGGCGAGAAGCAAAGCTTCGAGCACGGATTCAGGGTCCAGTTAAAAAGCATGATCGAAGATCATGACATGCTTTTATATAATAGAGTTATGCTCTTACGAGCATATATTTCTTTCTGGATCCTGAATTTGCGTATGAAGCGTCGCTTCAACGCGTTCAGGAAAGCAAAGGTATTTGCATGAATATCATCGCTTATTTTTGATAATAAGCGTAGGTTTAAACCTTAGTTGTTTTTGTATCGTCTATGCCTTTTCTTAAGTTTTTACGCGCTTCTTTTGCTAATTTTTCATATTTCTCTTTGATTGTTTCAAGTTCTTTTTGTGTAAGCTCTTCAAGGTCTAAAAGAGCATTATGTGCGCCTTCATGGGAGCGAATGAGCTCGTCAAGTTTTATTTGAACAGCTTCATTGTCACGGTTTTGAGTATTTTGTACTAGAAAGATCATAAGAAAAGTCAAGATTGATGTTGAAGTATTGATGACAAGCTGCCAAGTGTCAGAATAACTAAAAATAGGACCAAGGAGCACCCAAGCAATGATAATGCAAACGGAGGAAATGAAAGTTACAGGATGGCCGGCCAAAAGCGCACATTTACGTGCAAAATTAGAAAAAATCTTCATTATTTTCATTATGTTTTCCTCGTTATGTTTGTAATTGCCCAAGAGGGAGTGAGAGTTTTAAAGATCTCTCTTCCTACGTCCCGCGGCAAAACCCGCAGGATCCATAAAACTTTAGAAATCTGACAAAGACTTACATTGCACTTTTGACCCATGGACACCGTGGGTTTTGCCCTGAGAGATCCACACGAATTTAAACACAGCGAAATCCCAGGATTCCGTCGTTGCGATGAGTCGAAGACGAAGAAGCAATCCAGAAAATAGCCTTTAAAAAGCTATAAATGTTGATTTTAGGACTGGATTGCCGCGCAGCTTCGCTGCTCGCAACGACGAGTTTCTTTTCTTTTCAATGTCTTACACGAATTATTTCGTGTGGATCTCTCAGGGTCAAGCCGCGGGGCGTAGGAGGGAGGGCTTGGCGATCATTCTATTTTAGTGTAGGTAGATCTAAAGTCAAACAATCATTGTGGCGGTAAAATTTAAAATCATTTGTTTTGTTTCTTGGGTGGTCTTCAAAAAGTAAGAATGTTGCATATTTTTCTATTTTAAAAGAATTTCATTCTAAAATTCTGTGTTCAAAATCTATGAATTGACTTTTAATCATTGTATGATGTATGTCTCAAGGCAATTATAAATTTTGGGTTTTTCAAATGCGTGTTTTATTTTTCGTTCTATTTGCAACTTTTTGTGTGTCTAAAATTGAAGCGCTTATCGTTAATGAATCAGCGATTATGCAGAAAATTTTCAATAAGCAACATCATCATGTTCATCATCCAAATTATTTTGATTTTTCGGATTTAATTTTGAATGATGATGAATCGCCTCTGCCTTCAGGGCTTTGGTTTTGTAGCAATAATGGTTTTTTTGAGAATTTCGATGCTGACTTATCGGAAGGTTTTACAGTTGTTATAGCTGATGTTGATGAAAGGTATGCAATTCTTTTTAAAAGAAACGATGATTCTTCAAAATGTTTTTGTATAGATCAATTAAAATATAATGATAATGATTTTTGTGTTGTGGGGGCCGTTATTGCAAATATGAAAGCGGATTTAAGTGCATTTCTTCAGTCAGATATAGATGATCCTGCTTCAACATTAAAGTCTTTAGATGCGCAAATTCAAAGTATTGAGCAAACGCCACATTTATATGATGCTTTGTATTTTGATGAAGCAATGGATGATATTGAAAATGATGAACAAGAGGAAGGTGCTAAACAATATACCATGCCAAATTTTCTACAAGAACATTTGGAGGAGTTAAAGGTGAAACGAGATTCTCTAACGGAATTTACGCAAGAGCTTTTATCGTTAGATCAAATCTTAGCAAGGTTATCTGTTGATGAAACAACGCAACATCTTGAGCTCAATAAGAAATTAATTATTTTGCAAAGTATGGGCTTTTTCTGAATCTAAAATCGATAATTTATTGCTTTCTTTTTCGTCCATTTTTTGAATGGGTTCAAAGCTTTTTGGTAATGACGGATACGACTTAGGGTAACTGCCAATGGGGCCTGGTTGAACAAGCTTTCCTTTTTTGCCACAAGCGCTAAGTGACAATCCTAAAAATAACATGGTAAATAATAAACGCATCATCCAAATATCCCTTTTTTCGAACGAATATACTCGATTTCTTGACGAATGTCTTGAAGTTTTTGACGTATTTGATGTTTATTTTGAATAAGTTTTTCAGAGCGTAAAACCTGTTGCATAGCATCATCTATGTTCCCGATGGACATGTTTTTCTCAGCCAAAGCGTAGGCCGCCATCCCAATATCCCCATTTTGGCCATAGGCTGTCGCAAGAAGCTCCCAACCGAAAGTATTTTCAGGTTCTGTAATAAGTGCTTTTTCAAGATGCGCAGCAATTTCAGCTAATTTAGGGTTAGGGAGTGCAAGTTCAATTTGAGCAAGGCTAATGTGCATAAGGCTTGCATCGGGTTTTAAAGAGAGTGCTTTTTGATAGCAGGGTCGGGCTTCCTGTGTTTTGCCAGCTTCAAATAAGATTTGTCCTTTAAGCTCATGAAAAAAAGGATCTTCAGGATAATCATTGATAAGTGTATCCAGAATGCTGATGGCTTTAGGTGTTTCAATCTTCTTGTAATAGGCAATAGCACGGCCATAGCGTGACTCAATGGATTGGTCGCCCTCTTTATAATAACGAAGATTTTTGTTGGGGCTGTCCAAATGGCCATTTAATTTGGCTGTTAATCTTTTATGCGCATTTAAAATCTCAGGTGAAAGATTTTTTGCGCGATGCGGGGAATGTGTGCATGCATTTTCAATGTGTCGCATACGTTCATCTGTCATCGGATGGCTTAAAAGATAGGGATCTTGAATAGACGTTGAAATGGCAATTTGATGATTAAGGGTTTTAAACATGTCGTAAAGCCCTTGAGGTGATTGCCCTGATTTTTCAAGAAAAAGAATCGCTGCTTGATCTGCTGATGCTTCTTGAGTGCGCGAGAATTTTAAAAAACCACGTTGTGCCATACCCATACCTGCCATGCCGCCAACGGCAAGTGCTGATGGATCTTTTGAAGCAAGGGCGGCTGCAGCGCCCACTAAAAGCCCAGCAAGGCTTGTTCTGCTTGCGCGATCAATTTCAGCATCAAAACGGGTTAAATGACCGCCAGCAATATGACCAATTTCATGTGCCATAACACCAATGAGTTCAGCCGGATGTTTTGATTTTTGGATAAGACCTGTGTGAATAAAAAGATTTTGGCCGCCAGCTACAAAAGCGTTTATATCTTTGCTATCTACAATGAAAATGCGTAAGGCTTTTGGATCTAAATGTGCAGCCTCTAAAATAGGTTTGGCATAAGATTTAAGAATATCTTCAATTTCTGAATCTCGAATGAGTGACATGCCATTGCCGCGTGCATTGACATTATTGAAAGATGTTAAAAAAAGAATAAGCATTGAAAGGATGCGCATTTTTATGCCCTTGTGTTTTATACTCTTTTTTTAAACCTGCGTTTTAAATAATTTGAGTATAGGGAGTAAGATATAATTACTTCTACCACAAATTAATCAAGAAGAAAATAATTCAGGTCTTAGCCTTGCATTTTATCAATGCCGCTGGTTTTTTTATGATTTTTGGAATAAGGATGGCGTGTCAGGGAAGAATCCCTAACATTCTAAGTAATGTTTCATTTCGTTCCCTATTTGCACGTTTGCGTTCTCTTTTTTGTCTTTGACGTTCCATGATTTCCCAATTTTGCATTGAAATTGAGGGGGTTGCGTATCTGGTTTGTGGCACAGATCGAATTGTGGGTGTGGAATAACGCGTGGGTGGTACAGAAGTAGTTCCAGTTGTTGCCGGAGAAGAATTCATTGATTTGCCTCCAACATAAGTTAACCCAAAGTTACTTGAGTTTTCTGCATAAGAAAATCCAGAAATAATAACATTCTGTAAAAAGAAAAGAAATGATAAAGTGCATATTTTCCACATTTTACTAAATCTCCTAGTTTATCTTTGTATTAAAGCTATATTCTGTTGTTCAGTTTAAAGCCAATTATGGAATGCCAAACAATCTGAGTAAATCGTTATTCCTTTTTCTAATCTGTTTTTTTGTCTGCTTTTTTTCCATCCGTTTTTCGAGATAATGCGTTAAGGGACTACCACCACGATATTGAAAAGGCAAATAGACTCCACCTCCATACGGTTGTGTTGAATAACGTGTCGAGGGAATAGAAGTCGTGCCAGTTGTCGCTGGTGAAGAGGACATCGACTTACCTCCAATATATATTATGCCAAAATCATTCACACTATAACCAAAAAGCAAATTCGTGGCGCCTAAGTTTGACAAAAACAAAAAAAACATCAGCAAAGTGCGCTTAACCATTTCAGCTTTCCTTGTTAACACTACCCTACACTATAATTATACTACATAATTATTAATATTTACTGCAATATTATTGAAAATTTGAAAAACGTTTACTGCACAAGATATAGTTTACGATTTTAGTCAACATGATCCCCTTTCGCAACAGCATTTAAAAGTTAATTTGAATAACACGATGATATATTGAATTTCAGATGTGACAGGCGTATTTTCATACACAAAGAATGCTGTAGCGTTTGTTTTTGCTTCTAGAGTAAAAAACTAAAGATGTTACACTGTATAAATATGTATAAAAAAAATAGGTGTGTCTCATGCGTGCAGATTGGGGTAAACGATTTTTAATCGGGCTTCTTTCAATTATTGGTCTCAACCCATCCTTATGGGCGGATAAACCGCATCGTTGGCAAATGTTGCTTCAGGATCCTGTAACGCCTGTTGCTCATCGTATTGTTTCTTTTCATAACCTTTTAATGATCGTTCTTTTGGTTATAGCGGCTCTCGTAACATTTTTGTTGATTGTTGTGATTTTCCGTTTTAATTCAAAAAAGAATCCTGTGCCATCAAGCTTTACTCATAATACGTTTTTGGAGATTGTTTGGACGGCTATTCCTTCGATTATTGTTCTTTTTATAATGGTTCCGGGCGCTAAACTTATTTATTTTAGTGATAAAACGCCGAATGCCGAAATGACCTTAAAAGTGACAGGACATCAATGGTATTGGTCTTATGAATATCCAGATCATGGGAATATCAATTTTGAAAGCCGTCTCATTCAAGATGCCGATTTAAAATCAGGGCAGATGCGATTGCTTGACGTTGATAATCGCGTTATGTTGCCGATTAATACAAATGTTCGGGTTATTTTGACCTCTGGTGATGTATTGCATTCTTGGTCAGTCCCTAGTTTTGGCGTTAAGACGGATACAGTGCCCGGACGTCTGAATGAAACATGGGTTAATATCGAAAAAGAAGGTATTTATTATGGCCAATGCTCTGAACTTTGCGGCGTTGATCATGGGTTTATGCCTATTTCTGTGGAAGCCGTTTCAAAAGAAAAATTTAACGCATGGGTTGTGCAATCAAAAGATAAACATGCTTCTATTGTAGTGGATGAGCCTGTCAAGCTCGCTTCAATCAGCTCTAACGCTTTATCTGCATCATCTTCAGTGCCTAAATTATAAGGCAATCTAGGAGAGGTGAGTGCAGCTGAATGTACTTGAATGCTTAGACGCGATATAAAATTGCCTATGTGAAGGGCTATTTATATCAATTAATCGTGATTTAGTAGGGGAATAGAATGTCACAAGTAAGCGCAGTTCATCATGATCATGTGCCAGGTTTTTGGAAACGTTGGTTGTTTTCAACGAATCATAAAGATATCGGAACGCTTTACATCATACTTTCGATTGTGGCTGCTGTCGTCGGTGGTCTTTTTTCTATATTGATTCGTATGCAATTGCAACATCCAGGTGGAACGATACTTGCGGATCGTCAATTTTATAATGTGGTGATGACGGCCCATGGCTTGATCATGGTGTTTTTTGTTGTGATGCCGGCTTTAATTGGTGGTTTTGGAAATTGGTTTGTGCCGCTAATGATTGGGGCGCCTGATATGGCTTTTCCAAGACTCAATAATATTAGTTTTTGGCTTATGATCCCATCTTTACTGCTTTTGGCCGCCTCTGCTTTTGTTGATGGAGGAGCAGGAACTGGTTGGACGGTTTATCCCCCTTTATCTGATGCTGTCTATCAGCCTGGTATGGCTGTTGATATGGCTATTTTTTCGCTGCATTTAGCAGGGGCTTCGTCTGTTTTGGGTGCTATTAATTTTATTACGACTATTTTTAATATGCGTGCACCTGGTATGACGCTTCATAAAATGCCACTTTTTGTATGGTCGATGTTAGTGACAGCTTTCTTACTTGTTTTAACGATCCCTGTTTTGGGTGGTGGTATTACGATGTTGTTGACGGATCGTAATTTTGCTACATCGTTTTTTGCGCCAGCTGGTGGTGGTGATCCTCTTCTGTTCCAACATCTTTTTTGGTTCTTTGGTCATCCAGAAGTTTACATTATGATTTTACCTGCTTTTGGTATTATCAGTCATGTGATCTCAACATTTGCGAAGAAGCCAATTTTTGGTTATTTAGGCATGGTTTATGCGATGGTGGGTATTGGTGCTATTGGCTTCGTCGTTTGGGCGCATCATATGTTTACCGTTGGTCTTGATGTAACGGTGCGTGCTTATTTCTCACTTGCGACATTGATTATTGCGGTTCCAACAGGTATTAAAATTTTCAGTTGGATTGCAACAATGTGGGGCGGATCCATTGAATTTAAAACGCCAATGCTTTACGCGATGGGTTTTGTGTTCTTGTTTACAATGGGTGGTGTAACCGGTGTTGTGCTTGCAAATGCTGGGATCGATGTTGTGTTGCATGATACTTATTATGTCGTTGGTCATTTCCACTATGTATTATCCTTGGGCGCGCTTTTTGCGATGTTTGCAGGTTTTTATTATTGGTTTGGGAAAATGTCGGGACGTCAATATCCAGAGCTTTTAGGTAAAATTCATTTTTACATGACTTTTATTGGTGTTAATTTGACTTTCTTCCCTATGCATTTCTTAGGTCTTGCTGGTATGCCGCGTCGTGTACCTGATTACCCAGATGCCTTTACGCCTTGGAATCATATCGTATCAATGGGTGCTTATTTGTCAGGTATATCCGCTTTGTTCTTTATTTTCATCGTTATTTATACGTTGATAAAAGGTAAAAAAGCAGAAGCGAATCCATGGGGTGTAGGTGCAACGACATTGGAATGGACGATTCCGTCGCCAGCGCCATATCATTGTTTTGAAGAGCAACCTAAGATTAGTTGATTGGTAATACCGAATGAGCTCAAACATGAGAACAGCAAATATTGTAGTGCCAAATGAAATGACGTCAGAGGGTAACACCTCTGAGCTCAGGGATTTTATTGCATTGATGAAACCACGCGTCATGAGTCTTGTGATTTTCACAAGCCTTGTAGGGCTTATGATAGCACCTGGTCATATTCATCCTGTTCTTGGATTTACAACGATTTTGTGTATTTCGTTGGGGGCAGGGGCATCTGCCATTATCAATAATTGGTATGATCGTGATATTGATCGTCTTATGGTGCGGACACAAAATCGTGCTTTGCCTGCAAAACGCGTAGCACCTCAAGATGCTCTTGCTTTTGGCGTGTTTTTAGCGGTTTTATCGATTGCTATTTTGGCTTTATGCGTTAATTTGCTTTCAGGTCTTATATTGGCAGTGACTATTGGTTTTTACGTCTTCATATATACAATGTGGTTGAAACGAACAACCCCTCAAAACATTGTGATTGGTGGTGCTGCAGGTGCCTTTCCGCCTATGATTTCTTGGGCTGCCGTCACTGGTGACATTACTTTGATGCCGGTTGTCTTGTTTTTGATCATCTTTTTATGGACGCCACCTCATTTCTGGGCGTTGGCATTGTATAAATGTAAGGATTACCAAAAAGCGGGTGTGCCGATGATGCCTGTCGTTAAAGGTGATTTGCATACTAAAAAACAAATGATTTTCTATACATTGCTGCTTATTCCTGTGACGCTTGCGCCTTATTTTTTGAGTGTTGTGGGACTTCCTTATTTGGCAATTGTGTCTTATTTAAATCTCGTATTTTTATATCTTGGATATAAAGTTTATAAGGATCCTGCACAAAAATTGGCGCCACGTATGTTTGGTTTTTCGATTTTGTATTTATTTGCCATTTTTTTGCTGCTTATGCTAGATCATAGACCTATTTAATGAACCAGAGTGAGATATAAAATGACAAAACCAATGAAAAATACGAAAAGAAGTAAAAAAAACATAGCGATAGGCTTAGGTATTTTTGCTTTAGCTATCCTGTTTTATGTGATTACTGTCACACGTTTGGGTGGTTTTAGGTGAGTGACCTTTTATTAAATTCAGCAGATCAACAAGCAAGAAAGAATAAGAAATTTCTTTTCTCTCTTTTGCTTTTGTTTAGCGGAATGGTGATGCTTACTTTTGCTTCTGTGCCTTTGTATCAAATTTTTTGTAAAGTGACGGGTTATGGCGGGACGACACAAACGGCAATTCTGCCATCGAGTGTTGTTTTAGACCGAGAAATTAACATTCGTTTTAATTCTGATGTTGATCCAAATTTGCCTTGGGCTTTTAAACCCCAACAACTTGAGTTAAAATTGCATATTGGTGAAACAGGTGTTGCCTATTATAAGGTTCAAAATTTAACGAATGAGCCTTTGGTAGGTATTGCGACTTATAATGTGACGCCCCTTAAGGCTGGTAAATATTTTAATAAAATTGAGTGTTTTTGTTTTACGGATCAATATATAGCGCCTGGTGAAACAAAGAACATGCCTGTTACTTTTTTTATAAGTCCTGACCTTGATCGTGATCGTCACATGAAAGAAATTGAAACCATTACATTATCGTATACTTTTTTTTCATCTAAAGCAGATCCGAAGGATGTGATAGGCCTTCACCGTGAGGGTATCGGAGATCAACTAAATTTAGGAAAGAGGGAGTCCTAATCATGGAACACGCAACGCATAAACATCCATATCATATTATTACACCAAGTCCTTGGCCTATAATGGCTGCTTTTTCGGCGGGTGCGATGCTGTTTGGTGGTCTATTATATATGCATCACCAAGTATTATGGTTGTCTTTAGTAGGTTTAGGCTTTTTGCTTTTGACATCATGGCTTTGGTGGCGGGATGTTATTAAAGAAGGTATTCACGATAAAGCGCATACAGAAGAAGTTTCGCATGGACTTCGTATGGGTATGTTATTGTTTATTGTCTCGGAAGTCATGTTTTTTGCTGCTTTCTTTTGGGCGTTTTTTGATGCGAGTCTTTTTCCAAAAGAAGCGATTGAGTTTACGTGGCCACCTAAAACTATTAAAACGCTTGATCCTTTTGAGCTTCCCTTTTTGAATACGCTTATTCTTTTGCTGTCAGGTTGTACAGTGACTTGGGCACATTATTCAATTCGTGAAGGCAATAAGGATGATACGGTTAAAGGGATTGGGCTTACTGTTGTTTTAGGAATTATATTCTTATTCGTTCAAGCTTATGAATATTCACATGCAAGTTTCAAATTTGCTGATGGTATTTATGCGTCAACTTTTTATATGGCGACAGGCTTTCATGGCTTCCATGTGTTGATTGGAACGATCTTTTTAGCTGTGTGCTATTTTAGGGCAGCTAAAGGTCAGTTTACGTCAGAAAAACACATTGGTTTTGAAGCAGCGTCTTGGTATTGGCATTTTGTTGACGTTGTATGGTTGTTCCTTTTTGTCTCAATTTACTGGTGGGGCGGCGCACATTAATTAATGTACTTTTCCCTTTTGCGGATTTTATAATGTCCTACAATAAGCGGTTTTGACAAAAACGTTTATTGTCGATAGACTTAGGTGAATCAAAATTTATGATGAAGGATTTGTGATGTCTTCTTGTCCCTTTAGTAGAAAAAAAATTGTGTTGGCTTTTGCAGCAAGTTTATTTCTTTCTCCTTGCTTTGCAGAGGAAACATCTCTTACAAAAGATGATGTCGAAAAAATTGTTAAAGAGCTTTTAACAAAAAAAAGCCCTGAAATTGTGGACGAAGCAAAGACAATCGTGAAGCAAAAAAAACTTGATGAGAAAAAAACAAAACTTGCTGAAGTTATTTCAAGTTACAGGCAATCTATTTACGAGCGAAACGGTGATCCCATTGGCGGTAATCCCCAGGGTGACGTAACAATTGTTATGTTTCAAGATTATCGATGTGGACATTGTAAAATCGCACATAAAATATTAAACGAGTTGGCGGATATAGATAAAAATATTCGAATTGTTTATAAAGAATATCCTGTTTTAGGTCCAGATTCTATTTATGCATCTAAAGCATCGCTTGCAGCCCTTAAGCAAGGAAGCGAAAAGCAATTCAAGTTTTCAGAAGCAATGATGGCTTCATCAGACCCCGTTTCCAAAGATGATGTTTTAAAGCTTGCACTAAGCTGTGGTCTTAATACAGATCAACTTAAAAATGATATTGGAAGTGCAGATGTTGATCATTTGATTGCTGAAAATCTTAAAATTGCAAGAACTTTGGAAGTTAGAGGAACGCCCTCTTTTGTTATTGGGCCTAAAGGTGAAGAAGAAGTTTTAACAGGCGTTCTTGAAAAAGAAGAACTTGAAATCTTGGTTAAAAAAATGCGCGACAAGCGTGTTCAAGCCTAAGACGATTTGGATCATTGTAGTCGATAGACTTGAGACGCAGACAAGGAACAACGAGCGAAATGTATCCTTATATACATGAGTAAGTCGTCACGGTGTATCCTTCCAGTGTCTATCGACTATAAACCAGTAATTTGGAGTGTTTTTGCTAAATAGTCCATTTTTATTATCTACTGCACAAAAATTTAATTTTGAATAGAAACTTACAAATACGAGCCGTTTCCCTGAACAGATGAGAAGCGAAGCTTCGAGCACGGATTCAGGGTCCAATTAACAATCATAATCGTAGATCATGACGTTATTTGAATAATTTTGCCATGCTCTTCGAGTTTGCCATGCTCATACGAGCATGTATTCGTTATGGATCCTGAATCCGCATTCGAGCCTTTTGGGCTCTCATTGGCTCAGGAAAACAGCTGATTTGTTGACAGGTTACCCACTAAAACTAAATTTTTGTCCCGTAGATGTATCAATTCGAGTTATTTGACTATATTTAGAACAATCTATCATCTTGTTCCAAAGCGCCAATCTTAACCAACGCTTTAATCGTCCCATCAAGAGTAATCACAGGTGCATCCTTTTCATCTAGCTCAAAATCGTCTGGATCTTCGCCCAAGAGATGAAAGAGCTCGGTATAAAGAGCTGCCCCGTCAAGTGGGTTGATTTGGTTGTTAATCTTTGCTTGTATGATTGTAATAAGGTCCTTTAAAGAAGCATTTGCATGTTTATAAAATAATTCTAAAGCTTCTTGACGTGATAAAGCGAGTAAGGGTGTGTAGTAAAGGCCAGCATTTAGATCAAATTTAATCTTGTGCCAGGATCCAACTAGATCACCAATAAGATTTCTTAAATAGAGCCCTTGATGAACAGGCTGTGAGATATTTTTAATTAACCCCTCCTGAGAAATTTCGAGCATCAAATCATTTGTGCCAGAGAACATATTTTCAACCAAGCCATTGAGTGTCGCATACAGAAATTCGCATGCTTTTGGTGTTGTGGCTAGGTTGCGATCCATCGCCATAGAATCAAATATGTCATTTGACAAAGTTTTAAGCTTGAATTCATTGTCTAATTGCAAATAAGCCTCGTTAATCGCACCATCTCTTCCTGTGGTGCAGTTAAGAATAGATGCAAGAGTTTTAACAATCGCCATTTCTTGAGTCGATAATTCAGTCTCACTTCCGTCTTTTGCTTCAAGCTTTGATAACTTATTGAGAATGCATTTAAGTTGCGCCGGAATATAGCTATTGCCGCATTTTAAAAGATTTTCTAAATAATTATTTTCATACGTTGCACCTATTTTTATATCCGCAAAACTCATTTTCGTTATGGTTTGAATCTGATTCAATAAATTCGGATTTAATCTGGCTTCAATAACATTAAGCATCACTTGAATGATCATAGGATCAATAAAAGGTGCCGAACTCAAATCCACTTGCATTTCAGATAATTTTTTAAAAAAGCTTGGATTCAAAGAAAGTTTATAATCTTTGAAATTACCCTTTATAAATTGAAATTGTCTTAAATTTTCAAAACTGATTTCAGATATTCTTTTATTTTCAAGGTCGCGATAAATTTTATAAGGATTTTTAGGATCGTCAGACTGATCTAATAAAATGCGCACACGTATAGCCTGCTGCACAAACTCGTCTTCTTCAGTAAGCCCTATAACCTCAAATTCTTTTGTTACGAAATGAGAAGCGCCAAGCGCAATATTCTCATCAGGCAAATAAATAGCATCACGTAAAAATTGATTTAATTCTTTTTTTGTTTTTTTGTCGGATTTTTCATATATCTCTTTAAGAGTAAAACGAATCCAACGATAATAATTATTACCAAATCTTAATAAATCTATTGCATTTTTTACAAATATCTCAAATAAAGAATCAGGTAAACTATTTGCAAAAAAAATTACTTTTTTCAACAATTCTAATTTTTTACTTCTTTTGTAATAATTATCAAAAAGACATTCTCCAATGTTTTCTATGATTATTTTATTTTTATTGTTCTTAAATTTTGGCATTATGAATTTGATAAAATCTGTGATTTGTGAATCACATAAATGTTCTATTTCTTTTATTTCATCAACGGAAAATATCTTTAGAAATTGTTGATATTCTTCATCATTAAAATTTTCTAATATATTGCTAAATATTAAAAAATTCTTAACATTCAAATCATCTTTTAGAATTTTAATTACTTCATCTGTTTTATTTGCAAACGATTTATTTGTTTTAAAATCAAAATAATTTGCTATTCTATACAAATCATCCACATCTATTCCTCCAAATTGATTGCATAAAAAGTCAATCAATTTTTTCATTTTTTGCAAATATTCCTCAACTTTAATATTTTCAAAAAATAAAGGAAAAATAAAAAGCCTAGTGTTACATAACTTAAATAATTTTTCTTTCCCCAATATATTTTGACAAATAGATTGTATGTATTTCATTGTTTCTATTATGTTTTCAACATTGTCCTTGCTCATTTCTGTTGCAGCTTTAAAAAATTCTCCAACAGAAGAAAATTCATCCACTTCACGCCAATCAATAAAGGGTGAAAATTTTTTATGTAAAACATAATAATTAAAATTATCTAAAAACCAGGATAGTTTTGCTCCAGCTATATGTTTATCTATATCCAGATCCAAAGAATAAACAAATAACTCTTTGGATTCTTTAAATTTTTGCATAGCATTTCTAAAGCCTACCGAGTTATAATGTGAATAAATTTGATTGTAAAAATTAACAACTTTTTTAATATTTATATCGAATATTTTTAATTCATCAAAACATTCAACAAAAAATTCAAAATCCTTAATATCCTGTCCATTAATATTTTGGATCATTTTTTTAAAACAAACATGAAAATCTGTTACGATGCCTAAATCTCTTGTATCTTCAAATCTTAATTCATTCCATGAAAATCTTCCTAGGAATTCTGTCAGATGGGGTAGTTTATCATTATCGCAATGTCCTAACCGGCCCAACAAAAAGAGCATAGCATGTAAATTCATTCTATTTTCAGGAATAGATTGAATTTGATTGATAATTTTAAGTCGTGCCTCGGGCTTTATATTTTTAAGGTGGATTACAATTTGATCTCGCAGATCTACTAGCGCCTTAAACCCAAGGCGAAGGGCATATTCCTGAATAGCTTCAAGGGAAACATAGATTGAAAGCCAATCATTACCCTTGAAGAAATCAAAATAAATAAATAAATCAGGATCATTTCCAAAATAATATTTAATAAAAAAACATATTTTTTTACAATCTAATCGATTTTTTAAGCTTTTTATAAATAGGTCTAATCTTAAATCGTCTTGAGTTATACAAAAATTTGTACCGAATGTGTTAAAATTTTCTCTAAGAATTACAGCAACCTCATTTGACCCCTCTGGCAAATTCTCTAAAAACAAACCTTTTGATTTACAAAATTTATAAGCAAAATGATCTTTTACTTTTTGCAAAACTAGTGAAGCTAACGCAGCATTTTCTTCCTCGTAGATATTTTCCAGAATATCAATTGGATGGGAGCGCGAAATCTCTTCAATCGCCGTAATACCAGCTGCACGATGCGCTAAATCTGCTTGATTTGGGTCAAAAACATCTTTTGCTGTACTTGAATACAAAAGTTTTGCACAATTATATCTAATTAGAGTATCAATTTTTGGATCCCGTGCAATTTTTAAAAGTGCCTCTTGCATTAGATCCCTTTGATCTATATCCAAAAGAAGCTTCTTGCTTTCTTCAAAAAATTCACCTAAACACGATTCATAATCATTTAAATTCAATTGACGACATTCAATGTCTTGAATGATTTGATTTTTAACAGTTCTCGGTTTTTTATGT
>JAUYSY010000009.1 GCA_030696155.1 Alphaproteobacteria bacterium
GTCCCTTCCTACATGAGCGAAGAATGACGCTCTATTAACCTAAATGGATAATACTATACCTCTTATTTTGTTAGGAGGCAGTCTGAGTTTGATAATTTTGAAAAAGTCTACGCTTATAAAAAGAGGATTACAATGATTAAGAATAGAACAATTTTCATCACAGGCGCAACACGCGGCATAGGCAAAGCAATTGCATTAAAAGCTGCTAAAGATGGCGCTAATATTGTTGTTACGGGTAAAACTGAAAATCCCCATCCGAAATTGCCAGGTACTATTTATGAAACGGCGCATGAAATTGAACAATTGGGTGGAAAAGCTCTTCCAATTTTGATGGATGTTCGTGATGATGCGCAAGTGGCAGAAGCTGTTCAAAAAGTTGAAAATCATTTCGGTGGTATTGATATTTTAATCAATAATGCAAGTGCTATATCACTTACGTCTGTTGAATATACGCCTCTTAAAAAATTCGATTTAATGATGGATGTTAATTTGCGCGGCACTTATGCTTTATCGCAAGCATGTTTGCCTTTTTTAAAAGAAGCACAAAATCCTCATATTTTAACGCTTTCACCGCCTTTGTCTTTAAATCCAAAATGGTTTGCACATCATACGGCCTATACAATTAGTAAATTTGGGATGAGTATGTGTGTGTTAGGGATGGCCGAAGAATTTAGAAAATATAAAATATCCGTCAATGCGTTATGGCCACAAACTATTATCGGAACGGCAGCTCTTCAATTGTTAGGTGACGCAGCGCCGATAGAAGGTGCACGAACGCCAGAAATTGTGGCTGATGCTGCTTATTTTATTTTAAATGCTCAAAAGCCACAAACAGGTCAATTTTTTAATGACGAAGAAGTGCTTAAATTAAACGGGATAAATGATTTTAAGAAATATGCTATTAATCCAAATCACCCGTTGATAACTGATTTGTTTTTAGATGATTTTAATTATAAAACAGATCAAAAAAAAGCGATTTAATAAATTTATGCTTATATGATTTATGGTAACTTCCCAGGAGGGTGTACGAATTTTGAACATCTCACTCCTACGTCCCGCGACTTGTTCGCGGGATCCATAAAACTTGTTGAAAAGTATCGGTAAATATTTACATTTTGCTTTTTCAGCATGGACCCCGCGGTTAAGCCGCGGGGCGTAGGAGGGGAGCGATGGTTTTCAACTTGTAGTGTTTTTGAGTCTTACAAAACTTATGTTTATAAGACTCATGAATCAAAATTCTTTACCATGAATAAATCATCTTCATAGAAAAATGGAAATTGAGTCGGTAAATCTTGACGTTCAATAATTTTGAATCCGTTTTTTAGATAAAGCTTTTTAGCAGCAAGCGCTAAATCTTCTTTAGTGCTCAAGAAAAAGGAGCATAAAGGTATGCTTATTTTTTTCTCCAAAAGTGTATCTAGCAATCTTTGAGCAACGCCCAATTGACGAAAATCTTTTCGCACGAACATTCTTTTTAAAATAAAAACAGTATCTGTGATCTTATCATAGGCAATTGTGCCAACAATTTCTTCGTTAATAACAGCGACCAAAAACAATCCACCTTTTAGCTGATAAAAATCTTCAATTTGATGGAGATCTGGAAAATCTTTTTGATGAACCTTAAAGCCACATTCTTGCGTCCAAATATCAAATATAAGATTTATAATGTTTTTTGAATCAACATTTTTTGCTTCTCTAATTGATATATTATTTTTCATGATTTCTTTCTATATTTTGTAACGCACATTCAACAGTGAAGTGCACGATCCGGATTTAGCTTCATAAGCCCGAAGAAGATTTCAACGGGTTTTTTATAGCCCAACGATTTTCGTGGTCTATTATTCAGTTTATTCTGAACCTCTAGCATTTTTTCTTGTGTGAGTGAAGAAAAATCACATTTTTTTTAGAAAATCTTGCCTATCTTAATAGATGGGCTCACTTTTAATTTAACCAAGCAAAAGCAGGCCGGTGTTATTTACGGATCAATAGCGGGGAAATGTGTATAAAAAATTGATGGTGTTTTCGACCTCATTATTATAACAATATGCCAGTATAAAAATCAGTAAGGTAATATTTCATTGGATATCGTCAAAAAACCATATTTTGTTTCTTGGAGCGGTGGTAAAGATTCTTGTTTAGCATTACATCGTGCAGCAGAATGTTTGGGTAAACCTCATTTTCTTTTAAATATGCTCACGGAAGATGTTGAAAGAAGTAGGTCACATGGTCTTAAAAAAGAGATCCTTCAAGCGCAAGCGGATTCATTGGGAATTCCTATTTTATTTTACGCTGCAAGTTGGAATGAGTATGAAAATATTTTTATTGCAGCTTTAAAAACACTTAAAAACGAAGGCATTGAAGCTGGTGTTTTTGGTGATATGCAAATGAAAAATCAATTTAATGCACTTGCGAATCGGCAATGGGCTGAACATGTTTGCAGGCAAGCTGAAATCGTCGCCATTGAACCTTTATGGGATGAAACAGAAGAAGATTTGATGTCAAATTTTTTAGCGTCAGGCATAAAAACCAAAATTATAGCGATTAATGCGAATTGTTTGGACAAAAAATATCTGGGCCAAGTGCTGACAAAAGAATTAATGAATGAATTTATAGGGCAGGGCATTCATCCTTTTGGTGAAGCAGGCGAATATCATAGTGTTGTTTTTGATAGTCCGCTTTTTTCAAAACCACTTAATTTAGTGGATAAAGAATCAGTTTTAAAAGAGGGCTATTGGTTTTTAGATATCGACCTTATTTAAGAATTTTGCTTCTTATATTCATATAATCCAATTGCCGCTGCATTGGATACATTGAGGCAACCAATAGGGGGGACAGTCGGTAATTTTGCTAAATAATCACAGGATTCAAGTGATAATCTTCTTAATCCTGGGCCTTCAGCGCCAAGTAATAATCCGATTTTGCCTTTTAAATCATGCTCATGTAAAAATTTCTCTCCATTTTCATCAAGGCCTACGACCCAAAATCCAATCTTTTTAAGCATATCAAGGCCGCGCGCCAAATTAGTCACACGAATAAAAGGAAGGAATTCGACAGCACCCGATGCGGATTTTGCAATAGTCCCTGTTAAAGGTGGTGTTCCACGATCTGTCGTTATAATTGCATGCGCACCAAAAGCAGAAGCTGTTCGCATGATGGCCCCAATATTATGGGGATCTGTTACTTGATCAAGGATAACAACGCAAAGATTTTCTGTGTTTTCGTGCTCAATTAAAAACTCTTCAAGACTAGGCTGCGCTAAAGCTTTTGATTGAATTGCAATGCCTTGATGAACAGCTTGAGGTGGTAAATTTTTAGCAATTTCAAGTCCAGATCGTAATTCATAAGGAATATGATCGGGCAATAATTGTTCTGCCATAAAGGTGTCGTAAATTTCAGTGGTAAGCAGGACTTTTTGTATAATACGCTTTGTATTTGAAAGCGCATATTTGCAAGCATGAAGACCATAAATCCAATCTTGATTGGATTTGGGTGTATCTTTTTTAAATGAGGGGGCAGGTTTTCTATTTTTCATGACTGAGAATCTACACTAAATTAGTCTTTTTGGCGAGATTCTTTTTTAGATAAGATTCAACTATATTCCTTAAGTTTTGTATAATGATCATTCTTTAAGTAAAAAAATATAATTAATATTTTTTATTAATTATATTAAATAAATATGATAAAATTAATTTGCTGTATATTAAAAATAGGAATTTAAAATGCGCATTATTAATTTTTATTTATTTTTTGTTTTGGTGTTAATTTCTTTTGATTCTTTTTCACAAAAATATGAGCTTAAATCTTTTAATGAATTCGATACACATTGTGTCAATTTTAATCCCACAGAAACAATTGCAGTTTTTGATATTGATAATACGCTTGTTCGACAAAAGCATATTCTTCTTGATGAAAATGACGATTTAGTCCTTGAATATTCAGAATTTTGTGAAAAACTTATTCAGAAAAAAGGTATAAAATTTATAAAATTTTGGGATTTTCTAAGGGATAAAGTGTATCAATTGTTTCCCAGGCAATATATTTGGGTTGAGGCGCAAATACCAAGTTTTATTAAAAAATTGCAGAATGAAGGTGTGCCCGTTATTACATGTACCGCTTCAACATTAGCTGAAGGTGATGAAAGATTAATATTGCTTAATGAATCAGACATTGATTTAACGAAACATTTTGTTGATATTCTTCATTGTCCATTCTTTTATTCTAGCGATTTTTTTCACCCTGGTCATACGTCGTCAAAAAATAAAGCAGAAAAAATAGATGAAGTTGTTAGAATATTAAATGAAAAAAGAAGTGAATCTGGACAAAATTTAATTAACACTGTTTTATTTTTTGACAATCGTGAAGATCACGCTGATCATGTTTCGAAAACTATAAAATCAATCCCTAATGTGCATTCGTTTTATTATACTTATATTAAACATTCTTTAAATGTCGATGAAATTTATGAAGAAATTAAATATATTGATTAATATTTTAATAGGGCAGAGAGGCTCTCTGTTTATATCTTTATTTTCTTTTTAAAGTAGCTAAAAAGAAGGAGAGATAAATGGATTTTCAAGAGGCTGCAAAAGCGCATCGTGATTGGAATACAAAATTACGCATGTATTTAAACGGATCTGGTGTGTTAAATCCTGAAGATATTCAAAAAGATAATCTTTGCGCTTTAGGTCAATGGATTTATGGTGAAGGTAAAAAAAATATTATTTATACTGAATATGAAGAATTGCGTAAAATACATATGGAGTTTCATGAAAATGCTGCTGAAATTGTTCGATTGATTGATAGTAACAAAAAAGAAGAAGCAAATCTGAAGTTAAGTGCTGATAGTAAATTTAGGGAACTATCTTTAAAAATTCTTACGTTACTTTCGTTTATGGAAAAAAAGGCAGCTGCATAATTTTTAGTTGATTATTGCTGCGTCAGGGAGGCTTATGAAAGATGTTAATTCAATATAGTCTTTATTCATTAACGTTGATATAAAAGGTGTTAGAAAGGCTTGTTTATAATTAACAATTATCAGTCCGTCTTTGGGTGTTAATATAAGATTTTTCTGTTTAAACCCTTGCAACTTAAGTTTGTCTTGAATGGTAGAAATGGGATCTTCATTGGTGATTTTATCATGAAGTCCAAAAAGAGCGTTATCCAGGTGTGATTGTTTGTAAAAAATTATTGCGAGATCTATAAAAACGACTAAAAAAGAAAATAAAATAGGTAAAATGACAATAAATTCAAGAATGCTACTTCCTTTTTGGGTTGGATTAATCCTCATTGGTTGTCAGCCTCATCACGCAACAAAATCTATCTCTCATCTTGCAGCAAGTGAGAAACAATCGAAAGAAAAATTACTGGATTATTATATTCGACAAAAAATGCCTAATGCGGTAATTCAATTAACGGAAAATAGTAAAGATTTGCACTTATTAAACTATCGTGGCATTGCCTTTGATTTGATGGGGGCGCATTCAAAAGCGCAAGAAATTTATAAAATAATTCTTGTGGTGGATGCGAAAAAAACGTCGATATTAAACAATCTTGCGTTATCCTATTTTTTAGAGGGTAAAAATGAAGACGCTAAAGAGGTTTTAAAATCATGTCCCCATTGCACCAATCAAAAAATGTTAGTCAATTTAAAGTAAAGCCGATTGAAGAATCAGACTTTTTAAATCAACGTCTTGATTTTTTGCTTCATGCAGCATCACGTCATGTAACCCGGATTTTTAAATCTCATCTTGAAGAACATGATTTAACATACACGCAATATCTTGTTTTTTTAGCATTAAATACGGAATCACCTTCATCTGTTGAAGAAATTGGTGAAAAACTTTATCTTGATTCGGGTACATTGACACCGCTTTTAAAAAGACTTGAAGCTAAAAATTTTATACGACGTATAAGGGCGCTTGAAGACGAGCGTAAGCTTGATATTTCATTAACAGATTCAGGAAAAAAATTACGTCTTATTCTTTTTAATTTAAGTAATGAAATTTATGAACAATTGTCATTGGGGCCATCATTACAAACTATTAATATGCTCCTTTCAAAACTTATTTCTATTTTTCAACATAATGCGGCAAAAGATGTTTAGAAAGCTACTTTTTATTTTAAGAAAAAAATACACTTTCGCGAATTGTCGTTGTATAAAAACAATTAGTTGTATTCTTTTTTGAAAATTTGTAAAAATGTTTTCCTAAATTTAAAAATACTTGTAGAATAAGATTTGGCATAAAAACATTAACGTTTGGCAAAACAACACACCATATGAAGAATCAGATGGCATGTTATTTGCATATATCAACATTAAATAAAATGTAATAGCCACCTAAGATCTTCGGGGTAAATTACACAAATTTTGTGTGAGAGTTCAGAAGTCCTTGAAACAGAATGAAGTGTATTAGAAATGCATTAAGTTTTGGACACAAGGCATAAGGTGAGTAATTACAAAATAGGCCATTTCTGACAGAATGACGGGGAGGACCATCGCCTTGACGTATGAAGCAATTAAAAAAATAAAAACATCCTTTTTGAGGTCCTCTTATATATTGGGCTCTTTATTCATGCTTAATGGATGCAGCGTCCCAGGATTCAATGTCACAACGCAAACACATACTTCCACTTACACGTCTTATTATGGACAAAGTATAGAATGTTTGGGCTTAATGCTGCCGCCTGAAAAGGTTTATAAATATACAGGTCTTATCGCAAGCTTCCTCGATAAAACAGGTAAAGGGTCCATTACAACAGCGAAACCCATTACACAAGGTGCAGCTGATCTTGCTGCAGATTCTCTTGCTAAGTTTAAATATTTCAAAATTAAAACGGCAATTCCACATAATTTTAGAGATAATCCACAGATTTTTGAATTTAATAAACAAGGTACTGATTTTTTTGTTCATGGCTCAATTGTAATTCTTGATTCTACACATGATCAAAAATCAATTTCTATTGCTGTAAATCCAGTTAATTTTAATCACAAAGTAACGCGTGTTGTTGCTATAGTTCATATGTCTGTTAATTCTTCTCTTGATAACACAGTTTTTATTAATGATGGCGGTGATTTAGCTTCCGGTAATTTTAAAGCAGAATGGAATATTTTCCAAAATGATGCAGGTCTTTTTAGGCTTATTGGCAAAAAGGCAATTAATCTTAGTGGATCAATTCAAATTCAACAAGCGGCAGATCTTGCCTTACATGAAGCCATTGAGTTGGGTCTTGTGAATCTTGTTGGTCGTATGTTTGATTTGCCTTATAATAGATGCTTACCAAGGCAAGATAATGATTTTTCAAACGTAAGTAGTGAAATTGCACGTTTAAGCCATGGGCGCACGCCTTATCGTCCTGCAACAGCCACGCAAAATCATCGCTCACCACAACAACAGCAATCGTCGCAGCCTCATCCAAATAACGCGCATCATGGGCAGCATCATTCGGGTAACGTACATCACGGGCAACAACATTCGAATAACCCGCATCATGGGCAGCAACAGTCGAATGGTGCACATCATCAGTCGCATTCAAAACATGCGCCATTGTCTGTTGAGAGTCAGCCTTTGGAGCCTTTAAAATAAATTTCTGAAACGCGCTGTTGAGACCGATCGATGTTGTTTCGGTCTCAGTGGCGTTTATATAATTGTTTAATTTTATGTGAATACCTTGCAATTTTTTTCATGTATAAAAACTCATTCTACGGGACAATTTTTATTTTTAGGCTAGAAATTTGTCCACACGCCTTTGTTTTCCTGAACGCCTTGAAGCGAAGCTTCATACGTAGATTAAGGATCCAAAACGAAATTCATGCTCGAAAGAGCATGGCAAAATTATTTAAATAACGTCATGATCTATGATCATGATTATTATATGGACCCTGAATCGGCATTCGAGCCCTTTGGGCTCTCATTGCTTCAGGGAAACAGAAGGTTTTGGTAGCCTTCGAGATAAAAATTTATTTTTTGTCCCGTAGATTGAAAGATTATGTAGCGTGTATTATTTTTTGTTAATGTATAAAGTTAATTCGTTATAAATGTTTGCTGCGTTACATTTTTTTATATTGCCTGATGCGTGGGTAACGAAGGTGTTGAGGTAATATGTTAAAGCCGCGTCACAAAAGAATTTTAGATATGCTTCAACTCCATTTGGATCCTGATTATTTAGAGCTTATTGATGATTCTCAAAAACATGTTGGCCATATGGACAATTTAGATGAAACGCATTTTCGGCTTATTATTAAAAGTAAAGTTTTAGAAAATTTATCACGTCTAGAAGCGCATCGACGAATACATGATTTGCTCCATCAGGAATTTAGTGGTGGATTGCATGCTTTAAACATTAAAATCCTACGAAATTAATCAAGATAAAATTATTAACTTAATGATTTATAATATTTTATTGTATTTTTTTATGCTTGTCGTATAATACAATTGGTTGAATAATTATCAATCTGTGGTTGTAAAATGAGTTCATTTTAAGGTAGAATACGAAAAAAGGCTTAATAATGGATCTTGCACGTACGACGCTTATCAGCAAAAACATTACAGTATTAGGGAAGAGAACAAGTGTTCGCTTAGAACCTGCTATGTGGGAAGCTCTACAGGAAATTGCTGAAAAAGAAAATGCGTCTTTAAACGATATATGTTCTCATGTGCATCACAATCGTTTGGAATCTTCTTTGACTTCGGCATTACGTGTTTACATCCTGACCTATTATAGATTTCCTAAAATGAGATCTTTAAGACCGTGTCGAGAAAATTCTTAAAAAATGATAAAGATTGCTTGCAATTTTTTTTATTTTCAGCATAATCACTTGAGGTTAAAGGACACATAGCTCAGCGGTAGAGCACTACGTTGACATCGTAGTGGTCACAGGTTCGATCCCTGTTGTGTCCACCATGTTATTTTTCTTGCTAATTCATATCATTTTCCCGTTTAATATAATAAGACCTACTCTAATTAGTAAAAAAATATCGTGGAAAACGCTCTAAATAAAACTCAAAATGATTCTAAAATTGCTTTTTTAGGAAGCGAAATCCTTCTTAATGATCAATATATAATTTATTCAGATCAACCTTTGTCAGAGCATAATAGCTATACATGTTTGGGATTTAAAGCACGTTATATAGAGGAAGTCGAGGAGGATAACCTCTATGCACTTGTTTTTCATCCAAAAACGCCTCCAAGGCTTGATTTAATAGATGCGTTTAAAAATCTTCATGATTTAAACTTGGAGCTGTTACTTGACTGGGGTGTTGTGGAATGGTCACAACCATCAAGCAGGCGAATTGTAACCATTTTTAGAAAAATAGGTGTTGAGCCACTTTTTAAAAAAAAAAATTTAGAGATTGAGCCTTATATAGAAGAAGAATTAATAAATGATGTTATTCAACCTCTTTATCATCTTTTAGATAATCTTTTCGTACGAGGCGCAACACATCGTCATATTAACCCTTCAAATTTATTCCTTGGGGAAACAACAAGGCGTCAAGTTATTTTAGGTCAATGTGTATCCATTCCGCCTGGATTTGACCAACCTATTTTATTCGAAACAATAGACTCTAGCCTTGCGCATCCTTCTGCACGTGGGAATGGTGCAATGAGTAACGATCTTTATGCATTGGGGGTATTACTTGCCATACTTGTAATGGGTGGAAATCCTCTCTTCGATTTAAAAGATGAGGAGATTCTTGAAAGCAAAATTGTTAATGGGTCATTTTTAACAATTATTGGTACTTTTAAGTTACCTCTTGGATTAATCGAATTGCTTAGAGGGCTTTTAATTGATAATTGCCGCGATAGATGGAATTTAAATGATTTGAAATTATGGCTTGATGGCAGAAGGTTAACGCCAAAACCGTCAATTTCAGCAAAAAAGTCGTTAAGGGCTTTTGTGTTTGAAAAAAAGAGCTATTATCAATTGGATCACCTTATAAAAGATATTATGGTGATGGGATCACAAGGTCTTGATGTTCTTAAAAGTAATAAATTGCATGAATGGATAAAAAGAAGTTTAAATGGTGATGTTCTTGCTGTTGAAATAGAAAATCTTTATGTAAGTTTGTCTAGTATGGGCACTATTTCAAATCCAGAAAAGATATTATCAAGAATTGTATTTTTGACAACACCCAATTTTCCTATTGTTTATAAAAAATTAATTGTAATGATTGATGGTATAGCAAATGCATTAGTTTACGCTATTGATCACTCAGAAATAAAACAAATATTGTCTGAAATGATATCTTTGCGTTTGCCAGTTAATTGGCTAGCGGCTCAAAAAAGTCTCTCATCACATCAAACGAAATTAATTTCTGTTTTCGAAAAACTTCCCATAAGCATTAATTCCAGCAATTATGGTCAAGGGTATGAACGTTGTCTTTATGAAATGAATCCTCATTTGCCTTGTATGAGTCCATTATTATATGATTTAGCTGTGTTAACTATAGAAGATCTGCTTCCTTGTTTAGAAAGAATTGCACCAAAAGAATCTCAAAATTCTTCTCCTTTCGATAAGCATATTCTTGCTTTTATTGCACTTAGGAGTAAAGGTGGAGGTGAATCAATTGTTACTGAATTTCGTCTAAATCATGAACGTAATAAAGTAAGCTTAGCTATATTAAAGCTATATGTTAATATTTTAAAAAAAACAAAAGGAGGATTTTTCCCACATTTAGCAAAGTGGATTGCAAGTTTTTCACCACTTGGTCTTGTTTCATATAAAAACGTAAATAGACAAAACGAAATATTGTTGAAATTAAATGAAGCAATAAAAAAGGGAGATCTTATTGCAATGAACGATATTGCTGATGATAATAAATTGATTGAAAAAGATAAAATTGAATTTGAAAATGCTAAACAAACTTATGTAACGATTCAAAAATTTATCCAGATGATAGAAGATGAAAAACAAAATTTAGATAAAGTTGTACGGTTTTTAGGCGGAAAAATTGCATCTTTAATTTGTCTTGTATTGGCGTTAATTGGATCGTTTATATTGTTATTGGTTTTAATTTAAAATGAAAAATAAAAAAATTGAACAGGTTAAAAAAAATCCATCAAAAAAGTCTTTTGGACTATTTTCTTTTTTAATGCTTGTGTCGTTATGCATTGTTTTTAAAGCAACTTTTGTATTACTTATAATAGCCTTGTTACCTACATTAGTGATGTTTTTTGTTGAAAGAAAAACAACCCAATATCTCACATTTTGTATTGGAACGATGAATTTGATGGGAACAATTCCTTTTGTATTTATGATTTGGAAAAAGAATCATGGTATTACAAATGTTTTAGAATTGTTTGCAATGCCTAAAACATGGCTTATTATTTATGGAGGGGCTGCAATCGGTCTTGCAATTTATTCTATTATGCCTTCAATTGTTAAATTCTTTAGGACATCTTTTTTAAGAAATCAACTCGCTTTCGCTGAAAAAGAGAAGCAAAAAATATTAGACGATTGGGGTTCAAAAATTGATGAAAAAGAAGAGAAATAGGAGTCATTTTAATATAGTAGAATAACTCGAAAACACTACAATCCTCCTACTTCCCGCGGGATCCATTGTGCAGCAGGCAAATGAATGGATTTATCGTGACTTTTCTATGGGTTTTATGGACCTCGCGGTCAAGCCGCGGGCATATCATTACCCATAAGTATACTAACCTATTAATAATTATTGCTTACCACATCTCCTACGTCCCGCGGCTTGTCCGCGGGATCCAGAAAGTAAATAAAGAAGATGTCATTGTCCAATTTATACAATGTTAACTTTAGGGAAGATCATCTGGATCCCGCGAACAAGTCGCGGGACGTAGGAGGGGATGTATTTATGAATAATGATCTGACCGCGGGCGTAGAAGTAGGGCCGACGACCTTCAACTTGAGCGTTTTCAAGTTATTTGACTATACAATTAAGAACTTATATCTTTCCTAACAAAAACAATATAAGCACGATAACAAGAATAACGCCGATAATTCCAGAAGGACCATACCCCCAAGAATTGCTGTATCCCCATCTAGGTAATGCACCTATTAAAACTAAGATTAAAACAATTAGTAAAATTGTGCCTATTGACATTTTTTCTCTCCCTGAAAATTTCAGTATTATTTTTATTTTATATTTGCCTGTATAAATACAATACGTTAAAAATCATTAACATGATATTAATAAATTAAAATAATTAGCCAATATAATAAAAAATTAATTTCTCATTATATTTATATCCTTAAGAGCAAGATTTATAAATGATTTGCAATGCCAACTCCAACTAAACTTAAAGATGGCATTGCAACACAGCGTTTATATCTTCCCCATAAGGAATAATATAAGGACAATGACAAGAACAACCCCAATAATTCCAGTAGGGCCGTATCCCCAAGAACTGCTATATCCCCATGTTGGCAAAGCGCCTACCAAAACAAGGATCAAAACGATCAGTAAAATGGTTCCTAATGACATTTTTTTTCTCCTCACAGATTTTAATATTATTTTTCATGAAAAACAATTTATATTTGTTTGTTCATAATACTATTTTATTAAAAAAGTATTAATATTTTATTAATGGACATAACAATAATATTTAAATAAAAATAATCATTGTATAAATATTAAGATCTTACAGTAAGCACAAAAATTTTTTTAAATTTTCTGATACAATTTATTTTTTTTGCTCCCATATAACACTATTTAGGTGTACCCTAAAAAAAAAGCAAAAATTTAAGGGAATCAATAGTGAGCTTCGACTATCTTGAACAGCCGCATAAAGAAAAATTTTCACTTAAAAAAATTGATCCCAATTTTTCATTTTTAAGTCTTTATTTCATTTTATTTACATTTTTTATTTTTTTAACGTCTATATCTACTGTTGAAAAACAAAAAGTTAGTAAGACACTTGAAAGCGTGAATGAACAATTTAAGGGAGATAATACCTCCCCTCAAGAAAATAAAACTGTTTTAACGCAAGGCTATGAAAATGGGGGTGATTATGATCAACGCATTAAAGGTGTTTTTAAAAATATAATGCCGCAAAAATATTATAATGTAACAGGAAAAGGCGAATTGATAGAAGTAAAAGTATCATTTGATAAAATCGTAGATTCAAAAAATAACCCAAAATTATTACAAAAATCTCATTTTTTATTCGAAAAATTAGCTTATCTTATGAAAGATAAAATCAACAACATACCTCTTGAATTAACAGTTTTTATAGGTAAAACGGATTCTAACCCTAATGAAGACGATTTCATTTTTTATGGGCAAAAAACGAGTGCATTAATCCTAGGCCAGATAGCACGTAATTTTCAAAAATATGGCGTAAATCAACAACATTTTTCAATTGGGTTCAATCAAAAATTAAAGGATTCAATTGTTTTTCAATTTAGGTCATCAGCTCAAACTAAAAACACAACACTGCCAAATTAATAATTGATGCGAATCATATGTTTTTGAATTATAGTAGATTTAACAATAAAATATAAACCCACTATTGGCCATTCTGGACAGATTTTATAACGAGTTTGGCCATAGGGTAGGTAATTAAAGCTAGGGTTTGCCTATTAAATGGAAACACACTTAACGCAATATCCAAAATACACACCAAAAAAGGAAAGCCCCTTATGGGTTATTACTTTTGTTGATATGTTATCCCTTTTGCTTTCTTTTTTTATTCTCCTTTTTTCAATGTGCGAACTCAAAAAAAAACAATTAGAACACCATTTTCCGCAAAAATTTTACCCAGAAAAAAGTCAAGGTAGCCCCATCCCCGAGCAAGGAATTGGTGCTTTCAATATACAACCACCACCTGCCCTTAATTTAAATTATTTAATTAATGTTATTAATGCAAAAATCAAAGATATCCCTTTTTTAAAACAAGCGATTATCATTCCTTTTAATGATCGTGTTATTTTATCGATGCCATCTGAACTTATTTTTGACACAGCAAAAGCCACCTTAAAAAAAGAATCTCTAAATGCGTTAAAATTACTTGCTGAAGGTTTACGCACAATACCCAATCGAGTTCAAATTTATGGTTATTCCGATCCAAGACCCATTAAAGGCGGTCCCTATATATCCAATTGGGAACTTTCATTGGCACGCGCTTTATCTGTAGAAAAAGCATTATTAGATGGTGGTTACGATCATCCTATTTTAACGCAGGGCTTTTTGGATACAAATCCGTTTTTATTAGATGAACTCGTAAAGGCCTCCAAAAATAAAGCAGATTCCAATCTACTTTTAAGACGCGTTGATATTGCCCTTTTTGAAAGTGGTTCATTATGAAATTTACTGCTAGATTTTTTATATTTTTTTTATTTTCTATAACTAGTTTAGAAGCCTATATACCACGCTATCATGCCCCGTTGGATATACGTGTTCTTAACCAAGATAATTTTGCACGCATTGTTTTTGAATGGATCGGTGATACGCATTACAATGTTCAAGAAAATGGCAATAATATTACCATCACATTTGATCGTCTGACTACATTTGACCCTCAAATAATGACCCCAAAATTACCACGCCGCGTTGGATTTAAAGGAGTGAAAACACTACAAAATCAAATGATTTTCTCTTTTGAAGCTTATCCTAATGCACAAGAAAAAATATCAGCACGTCATTACAAACAAGGATTTAAAATTGTTCTGGATATATTTTTTGAAAGTAAAGCCCGCGCGCAGCCTATCTACAACACATCAGTCAAAAATTTACATTCAACCCTCAGACGTATAGATCAAACAAAAGCTATTCAAAAAACTGAAATTTTACCCGCATCACAAAAAATTCGCATCAACACAAAAAACAATATTGATGAAATCTTCATTCCTATCAAAGGCAAAGTGAACCCTATTCTTTATAAACGTGGCACAAACCTTTGGCTTGTTCAAAACTCAGAACAAAATTGGGATATATCCACGCTCAAAAAATACTTACCCAAAATCTTCAAACAAGACAAACTTACAGCACTTCTTTTGAACGCACCCCAAACTGAAATGCCTCAATTGCTTTATGAAAAAACAGGTGTAAAACTTTTCTTTAATGAAGCAGCAAAAACTGAAGATACAAAGAAAGAAACACCCTTCAAACTAAGCCGTGAATCCATTCTTGATTCAAAAATTGAGATACCCTTGCAAAATAATAAAACCTTTTCAGATCCCATAAAATTCAAAGACCCTTTAACAGGTGAAGATCTTTATCTTCTTGAAACAGATTCTAATTTTGCGATTCCTGCTGAACAAAAATATATTGATTTCAAACTATTAAAAACATCCGCAGGTCTATCAATTATTCCTTATACCGATGATTTAACATTCAAACTAGAAAATAAGTTACTTACTATTTCAAGGCCACATGGCTTACGTGTTGCCCCAGAACTAACAGAAAAGCCTAAAGAAGATCTACGACAAGAAACTGAAAATATCGTAAAACATGTTGAGCCAAAAATTGAAGAACCTGCCAAAACTGAATCGTCGAAGGCAGAATTATCAAAAACCCCACCTACAAAAGAAGAGAATAACCCAAAACTTCCTGAACAACATGAAGCAACAAAAAAAGTTGAACTGCCTCAAACTGAAGAATCAATAAAAACATTAAAAAAAGATGAAGATCCGACAAAAAATTTAAAAAATAAAGCAAACAAAACGCGCATACCTTTACCAGAAGAATCATCTGCTCATCCAGAACCTATCGCTGAAAAAACGCCTACACACCCTGAAACAATCGCAGAAAACAAGCCTGCTCATCCTGAACCTACCACTGAAAAAGCACCAGATCACCCAGAACCTACCACTCAACATATAAGCAATACTTTTTTTGATTTAACAAAATGGTACCCTTCAAATGATTTTTTAAAAGATCGCAATATTCATGAAGAAAAAATAATTGAAACAGATCCACCTTCACCCAATTCTATTTATGATTTAGCATCATTTTATATTGCACATGATTTAGGCGCAGAAACACAAAATCTTTTAAGGTCATTCAAAGAAAAAACACCCGAATCTGAAAAATCATCTTATTTTCAAGGCCTTATGGGTATTTCTAATCTCTATGGAGAAAGTTATGACGCAGCAATAGCAAATTTTGCTGACAAACAGCTGGAAACAGATCCAAATATTCCTACATGGCGGTGGGTTGCCAATTTTCTAAAAAATGATACGCACGATGATAAAACAATAGAAGCACCCAAAGAAATAAATCTTTCTATATTACCTCTATATCTAAGACATTCTGTTTATCTAAGGCTTTTAAAAAACGATTTGGCCCAAGAAAAATTTGATATATTTGAACAAAATTATGCACAAATAAAACAAAACTTATTAAATTCACACGAAAGAAATTATATTGATTATCTAACAGGCTGGTTAGAATATTTAAAAGGCAATCAAATTGGTGGTTTACAAAAATGGAAAACTTTAGCAACAAGTTTTGACCGTTTTACATCCTCTCATGCTCGTTATGCAATTGCTTCTAAAGGACCAGAAAATGAATTCATTACGAAAAAAGAAGCAATTCAAGATCTTGAGATCTTACGGTTTGCTTGGCGTGGCGATCATTTTGAATACAAAGTAATTAAATTATTAGGCAATTATCTTCTTGATCTATCCCTTCATAAAAGAGGCTTAAAAGCGCTTAAAACCCTAATAACTTTATTTCCCAATGAACCATCGAATAAAGAAATCACCACAAAACTAACCGAAACATTTACAAATATTTTTGTCAAAGATGAAATATCTTCAAAATATTCTCCAATGGATTTAATTCTTCTCTACGAAGAATTTAAAGAGCTTTCTCCATTGGATAAAAATGCTGACTTAATTCAAGAAAAAATTGCAAAATCCTATTTTGAACTTAATCTTCCTAATGACGGTCAAAAAATACTCGACCACCTCCTCAAATTTCGCTCTGAAGGTGATGAAAAGGCACGCAGAGGTCTAACATTGGCTCAAACACTTGCTGCAGATCAAAAAACGAACGAAGCACTTTCCATTCTTGATGCAAGTGATACCCCCACTATAAAACCAGAACTTGCTGAAGAAAGACAAAAATTAAAAGCAAGCATTCTAAAACAAAAAGGTGATTTAGAAAACGCGCTTAAGCTAGTATCAAACAAACAAGATATTGAGAACCAACGCTTAAAAGCTCAAATTTTTATTGATCAAAAAGAATGGTCGAAAGCTGCAGAAATTTATGATACTATCTGCAACACACAAAAAGATTTAACAACAGAAAAAGATATCTTCTATTACATGACATGCCTTGTTTATACAGGCAATTATAATAAAATTGAAGAAATATCAAAAACATATAAAGATTACATGGAAAAAGAACCTTATAAAAACGCTTTTTTATTAATTGCCTCTACACTGAAACCAGGCAACATTAAAAATGCAAAAGAACAATTAGATGACTTCTTAGCTAAATTTAAAACCTATAATACAAGTGTTACGCAATGACAATCATTCAACCACATCTTTCAACCGATTTTTACCCTAATAGCAATATCTATTTGGAACATATTGCACGAAACAATCGATATAATCTTGCTGAGTTTAGACCATTTTACATAGACAGCCAATTAATAGGCTATATTTCAAAAGAGTTCTTTAACGTTCTTCAATCGCAAAGTCCTTATTTTTTAGAGACACCTCAATCTATTGTTTTATCCACAGAGCTTCATAATTTCGAATTAAAATCATCTTTTTTTGATACATTATTGCATTCTTTATTAAATCAAAAACTTATTGATCCTTTTCGTGACGAATTTTATGGTGTTGCGCCATCCCTTGAAAAAAAACCACTCTTTAAAATTCGACGTGGCGCTTCTTCTTATTTTGGATTTCGAAATTATGGCGTACATCTCAACGGTTATGTCATGAAAAACGATCATATGTTTATGTGGATTGGTAAACGATCTTCCACCAAACAAATGGCGCCCAATAAATTAGATCATATCGTTGGGGGCGGATTACCCATAGGATTAAGCGTTTTCGAAAATCTTGTTAAAGAATCCAAAGAAGAAGCGAATATTCCAGCAGATTACCTAGAACGCGCAAAGGCAGTTAACGGCATAAGCTATTGTAGACAAACCGGCCCTAAATTACGCCGTGATACTATTTTTGTCTATGATTTAGAATTACCAGCAAATTTTGTACCCAATAATGAAGATGGAGAAGTTGAAAATTTTATGCTTATCCCCATTGAAGAAGTTATAGCCTACCTTCAAGAAGATGACTTATTCAAATTTAACTGCAACCTTGTCTTAATCGATTTTTTAATTCGTCATGGTTTTTTAACACCTGACGATTCGAATTATTTAAAAATTATCGCAGAACTTCGACAAACCCAGTTTTAATATATCTATCCAAATAACCAGCTGGATTGTTCGTATATTTTTACCCCATAAATTAATCTTCTTTTAAACCAAAAAGCGAAAGAATTTCGATAAGTTCTTTTGCAAATGCTGGATTCAATCCTTTATAAGTTTGACCATGCTTTTTATGCGTACTCGCCACAACGTAAGCAAGTGTTTTATAGTTTTTAGCTGCAATCACACAACCAGATTTAGACTTAGTAATAGATACTTGATTTTCAAAAAAGGGATCTTCAAATAAATTAACCAATTGCGTATAATCTATATTTTTAGATTTTATATTTTTATCCAAAAGCATATCAACAATTAATTTATTTTTCTCAGAAAATTCTTTTTTTTCAATATTGTTATTATTTTTTTTATCTTCTTGTTTTCTCTTCAATTCAGCTAATTTACGTAATTGTTCCCTTATATATTTTGGATTTTTAGATTGTTGTACATTTTCATCTAAAATATTCGAACTTTCTACTAATTCTAATGCATCATCAACAATGATATTATTTTCATCATTGAAATCCACATTAATAGAACAATTTTCTATCTCCGACAAAAAAATAATATTATTATTGTTATTATTTTCAACAACATCAATTTCTTGCAATTCAATTGGTGTATTCAATTGTTTGAAATCAATAATATTATGATCTGAAATATCATTTTTTTCTAAAATATCATTATCACTAATTTCTAATTCAGCGTTTTCGTTCAATAAATTTTCACACATTTCAAGATAGTTGCGTGCCTCGTCTATGCCTAAGGATTCAGCTTTTTGAAGCCAAAAAAGTGCCTCCTTTAAATTATCATCACTTTTAATAAGATAAGGCGACATAATAATGAGTTTTGCGAATTTCATCATAGATGGCTTATAACCATTTTCTGCTGCACGTTTATACCATTGCGCTGCTTTTTGATGATCTAATTCTTGACCTTCATCACGTTCTAAAAAAATACGCCCCATAAAATTCATCGCTTCAGGATGATTGTTTTTCGCGAGCGGCAAAATCAATTCAATTGCTTTTTGTATATTTTTTTGCCCATCCACATATCCTTGAATATAAAGTGTGGCAAAATTTATAAGTGCAATAGCTTTATCTTGTGCTTTCAGCCGAAAGGCAGATCTATCAGAATATTTTACTCTAAATTTATCTTTATCCAACGAACTATGTACATTTTTCTTTGTCTTCAATTCATCAGAATTAAGCAAATCAGCAAAATAATAATTATCATAAGCAATCTTCAATAAACGAACTGCCTCATTCAATAAGACTTCTTTTTGCTTAAAAGAAGCATTTTCTTCATATGTTTCACCTAACAAATGTGTGGCGAGTACTATCATTGCATCCACGCATCCCTTATCCGCAGATTTTAACAACCATTCTTTTGCGCGTTGACGATTTTCTTTTATGCCGCCACATCCCCACCAAAGCATTTCTCCAACATTAAACATTGAAGCTTTATCACCCATTTTAGCGGCTTTTAAAAACCAATTATATGCAGCTTTTGTACTAGGTTCTTTTATATCCTCCACCCATCCCATGAGACTACCACCATAATGATTCATCGCAGCCACACATCCCTTTTTTGCGGCTTTTAATATCCACTCATTACCCTTATTGATATTTGACTCTTGATTCATAAATCCTTTTTTTAACAAAACACCATAAAGATAGATACCATTAACATCTTCCTTTTCGGCAGCACTTAAAAAGCACTTAGCTGCTTCTTCTGAATTGCAACCAACACCCTCAAGACCGTCTAAATACATTTCACCTAATGCAATCATGGCATTTAATTGACCATTTTCTGAAGCCACCTTAAAAAGATTAAATGCCTTTATTTGATCAACAGACTCACTACCAATTTTCCTTAATATCATACCAGCATTATACATTGCATCAATTTCACCTTCTTCAGCAGCTTTTAACAACCACTTTAATCCTTCCAATTTATCTGTTTTGTTTAATTTATTTGTTAAAATTGTGCCAACATTAAACATCGCAGTAACATTGCCTTTTTCTGCTGCTTTAAGAAACCAATGACAAGCCCCATCAACATCATTATTCGCATGACAATTATTTCCATAACTAATTATCGCCCCCACATGACCCAAATCACATGCAGCTTTTAAACATTCAAAAGCAAAATCTTCATTTGATTTTTTATAATATTCGTATAAATAATTTAGCAATCCACCATTTTTATTTTTTTTACAGCAAGATATAAATTTTTCTATTTCATTTTTTTTATTTTTAACTACATTATTATTAAAAGTAGGTATTGGAACAGAAAAAGAGTCTATTTTAATCTCATCACGCTCTTTGAAAATAGAAGCCTCAAACTTCCCATTTGTTGACACAATATTATTAACAGACTGATTTAAAAGAGAGAATTTTTTCTGCGGATTGTTTTCTCTCAATGCTTTTTCATAAAAAGCCCAAGGTTTTTTTTGACTTATACCCGTCTGAATAAGACTATCTAAGGAATACACATCAGATGCTCTCAACAAAGGCACTTTATTTTGTATGGCCTTATACATATTTGGGTTTGAAAACCATTGTAATAATTTTAATTGAATTTTTTCATTACCACGACAAACATCTTCCCAAATAAGCGTAAATATCTCGTCAGATTTATCCGGCTGCGCAAGCATTTCTTTAAACGCTCGTATTTCATCTAAAATTGGCTCTGAAAAATCATATTTCTTTTTATAAAGATCTTCACGCAAACCAGCATCAGCTTGATTAAAATAAAAGACGGTAATAAGACATAGACATAATAATAGCTTATCAACAAACATATTTTTTCCTTTTAAATTTTATTTTCAATAAATTACGATCGTCAAAATTAGAAAATAAAATGTATCATATGTTTATTAATACTTCAATAAAAACAGATGAAGGCTCTTCTATTAAAAACAACCCTCATTTATTTTCGTTTGATAGATTTAACCTTCTGTATGACCAAAAAGCGCAAGAATTTTAAGAAGATCTCTAGCAAAGAAAGGATTCAAACCATCATAGCTTTTATT
>JAUYSY010000028.1 GCA_030696155.1 Alphaproteobacteria bacterium
ATACACTTCGCTCGTTGTTCCTTGTCTACTTCTCAAGTCTATTGACTATAATAATGTGTACAATTCTTTTGTGATAACATAAATTGCGATTACTAACGTAAAATATCCGAATAATTTTTTGAGATTTTCAGCTTTTAAGCCTTTGCTCATTGACGTGCCAATCCAGATACTTAATAGCGTAAATGATAAAAAGAATGCGATCAATGTCCAATTGCAAGTGGAAAGCTATATCCAATAATGGTTAGCATGCAGGTTGATAGTTTATGGACATGGCTCATCTTTTATGGCTGCGTCAATCCTTTGCACCAGTTCAATTGCCTTATTTTCATCATTTTTATATTTTTTACTTATTGCAATATAATATTTTTTTGAATCTACGAAAGGGGGATTAAGTTGTTGAATTTTGTCAGAAACTTTCTTTTCTTTTAGAAGTAGGTCAAGTGCTTGTGGTCCTATGATAATGCTTCCTACACGACCAAGAAGTAATTTATTAAGATTGACCTCATCACTTTGAGCTGAATCATCAACTTTAATATTTTTCATTTGTTTTAAAATTTTCGTTACAGAATAACCTTGATTGGATCCAATTGGTTGAGGAATGGCACTGACATTTTTTGACTCATCCCAAGCAATGTTCGAGCCTCTGATCGTCGCAAAAACATAGCTAACATTTTGGATGTTGTTTTGAGGATAAATTAAATATTTTTCACGATCAGGTGTTTTTGAGACAGAAAAAATGCCATCGATTTCACCTTGTTGATTCATTTGAAGGCATCTTTCCCAAGGAAGTGATGAAGTTTCTAAATCAAGATTTAATTTATCAGCAATTTTTTTGATAATATTGACAGAACTACCAACAACTTTTTTTGTTGCTGGATCGGTAAATTCGTAAGGTGGCCAATCGGCGGTCGAACATAGTTTTAGTTTTTCTTTTTCAGGGATCACGCAATCTATAGCAAAACAAGTAGAGACTATAAAAGGTATAAGGGTAAAAGTTGTAAAAATTTTAATCATTTTGATCGGTCCCTATATTTTATAGCCGGGTGAATAAGAATCATGTTTCTTATGCGGAAACTTATCGTATAAGGTTCAATACATATTATTTTTATTGAATCATTATAATTATAATTTTTCAACCTGTTTTAAGTTGAATTGATTTTTTTTTTGATTCAAAAAATTATGTTGAAACTTCAATGCAAGGAAGCTTTTGGTTTTTAATGCCTTGGCAAATTTTGCCTGACTTATTTTGAGGAACATTTTTAATTTGAGCGCGATATAATTTTTTACCATTTACTAAATAGGGTGAAATAAGTACATTTTTAGCAAATAAGATGCCTTTATTCGCTTTTATTGCCTTTTCGCCTGCGCGTCTTGCAGCTTGAGGTGTCTTATATGCGCCGACTTGAAGTGTAATATTGCTAGATAGTGGCGTTTTTGGCGTTGATAATGGCGTAAGTTTTTTTATATCTTTCATTAAATTCTGTGGTTTTAAAAGAGGTTGTTGTTTTTTATTTAGATTCATTTGAACACAAGAAGATGATTTGTCTTGGTTTATAGGTTCATCTAATTTTTGAGATGCTAACATAAACTTAGCGGGCGATGATTGATTGTTATTGTTTTCATTAAAGCAGGCGTTTAGAATTCTAGTCATTTTCAGATTACGTGCGCCTGGGGATTTTTCGCCTAATACAACTGCAATGACATTTTTGTTGTCACGAAAAGCAGAAGCTGCAAGATTAAAGCCTGAAGCGCGCGTATAGCCAGTTTTGAGACCCGTACATCCTTTATAGGAAAAAAGAAGTTTATTGTGATTAGGGTAGGAGCGTCCTTTATAATTAAAAAACTTTGTAGCGAAAAAAGTATAATATTTTGGGAAATGATGCATTAAAGCGAGACCAAGTGTTGCTATATCCCGTGCTGTTGTTTTTTGATATGGATGTGGTAATCCTGATGCATTGTAAAATTTTGTATTTGTCATGCCGAGGGATTTTGCTTTTTGAGTCATTTTTTGCGCAAAAGCGCTTTCATTTTCGGCCAAGGCTTCTGCAATAACAACAGCCACATCATTTGCGGATTTTGTGGCTAATGCTTCAATTGCATGCTGAACAGTAATCTTGTCACCGGGCTTAACATGAATTTTTGTAGGTGGTTGACTAGAAGCATGTTTTGAAACAGATAATAAGGATGATAGACTATATTTTCCTTTTTCAAGTGCTTCAAAAAGGAGATATATAGTCATCATTTTTGTAAGCGATGCTGGAGAATGGGGCTTATCTGAATTCATTGCATGTTTAATCTTACCTGATTCAGCATCAATAGCAATGGAAGCAAATTGAGATGCAAAAACATTTGGTGTAAGAGAAAGAATAAAAAGTGTTGTTATAATTCTGATGATCATTTTTATTTCTTTAGTACTTATATTTATGAAACCTTAATGTTAGTTTAACCTAATTAATAATCGAATGTCCAGGAGTTCCTATGAAAAAAATTGAAGCAATCATTAAACCTTTTAAATTAGATGATGTAAAAGACGCGTTACATGAAGTAGATATTCAAGGGATGACGATTACCGAAGTCAAAGGTTTTGGTCGCCAAAAAGGCCAAACGGAGCTTTATAAAGGTGCTGAATATGTCATTGATTTTTTGCCTAAAATAAAAATTGAATTGGTCGTTCGGGAAGATCAAGTTGAACAAATTATAAATGTTATTCAACAAGCTGCCTTCACAGGCAAAATTGGAGACGGCAAAATATTTGTATTATCTGTCGAGGATGTATTAAGAATAAGAACAAAAGAACGTGGATTAGATGCAGTTTAATCTATTTGCAGTGTATGTTTTCTTTGCAAAACAGTGATTAGAAAAAGATTTTTATCGTTGACTTAGTGGATGAATTGGTTGAAAATTTAAATTTAGTCACTGTTCACAACTGGAGAAAAAAATGTTTTCCTATTATTATGATTTTAAACGATTTAAAATTTTTGAAGGCATAGACAACACGCGTATCAACATATCTATTGGACACGAAAATGAAATCCAACCGAATACATAATAATGATTTAAATTTAAAATCTGTATATTTTTCTCATTCTTTTCTCTCCCTCTTTATACCCATTCATAAAATTTATCGATTCCGATATTGATCTAGCAATAAATTACGTATCACTTTCTTTATCATTAGCTTAAAAATATTGGAATTTTATCATGCAACGTCAAATTGGCTCTATTTTTATTGTAGCAGGCACAGCAATTGGTGCTGGTATGCTCGCTTTACCACTTGTTCTTGGTCAATTCGGGTTACCCCTCACGATCTTAATCATGTTTGGTATATGGTCTATTATGTATTATGTATCTCTTGTCGTTGTTGAATTAAACTTGCAAGAGGGGCATGGACTGACCTTAATCCAATTGGGCAAAAGATTTTCAGGTCCTGTGGCACAATCTATTGCGCTTATTTGCTTAAAAGTTCTGACATTTTCATTATTAGCTGCTTACATTGATGGTGGTGCATCCATCATTCAAAAATTGTTGTTGACGTTTACTGACACTCAATATGATATTCAATTAATTATTATTTTCTTTGCGTCAGTCCTTATCTTATTGTTTTTATTTACAACAAGATGGATTGATTACGTAAATAGACTTTTATTTTTAGCTTTGATCGTATCTTTTTGTTTGCTCATTATAGGGCTTTTAACAAAAATTGATTTAGTTAAACTCCCTATTTCACCAATTGAGCTCAATTTTGATGCATGGCGCATCGCGTTACCAGTTGTATTTACTTCTTTTGGGTATCAAATGGTCATCCATTCATTAACAACTTATTGTAAAAATGATAAAGTCCAATTAAAACGCGTCTTTTTGTGGGGAAGTCTTATTCCTACTTTTGTTTATATATTGTGGACCATTTGCGTTTTAGGTGTTTTGTATGTTGAAGATCCAGTTGTTTTTCAACAAATTCTCATGGGGAAGGCCGCTATCGGCGACGTCATTCTTTCATTGAGTCGCATTTCAAATGCAACTTCGATTCATTTATTTTCAACCATTACATCATTACTTGCAATTTTCACATCAATTATTGGTGTTGGGTTAGGTTTAAAGGATTCTTGGAAAATTATTCTTATAAAAAAAATAAAACATCCTGCAACACATTCTTTTACCTCGGTGCTTATTACTTTTGTGCCGTCTTTATTGGTTGTTTTATTCGTCCAAAATGCTTTTATTAAAGCGCTTAGTTTTGGAGGCATGATATCGGCTATTCTTGCAGTTCTTTTGCCATTGTATTTATTACGGAAAGCAAAAGCAAAAAATGAACATTATCATTATCCAATTTTACAATATAAATCATTGCAATTCATTGCGTTGAGTGTTGGTGTTATTGTTATTATATGCGAAATATTAAATCTTTTGCAATAAACCACCCACCCTATGGTCAAATTCGTCGTCAGGACTACTCAGAAAAAGAAACTGGCGGTACTCATGTACGACGAAGTACACTCCGTTCCGGGTCTCGTCCTTTCTAGACTTTGCCTCATAATCTGGGTGGTTAATTTAAAACAGGCTGAGAAGTTACAATTCTCATTATCGATTTAACAGAGTTTTAAAATTAAGGAATTTTTAAATGCAACGTCAACTAGGCTCAATTTTCATCGTCGCCGGTACTGCCATTGGTGCTGGTATGCTTGCATTACCGTTAGTATTGGCTAATTTTGGTATTATCTACACAATTCTTCTGATGCTCGCGACCTGGGGGTTGATGTATTATCTATCACTCGTAAATCTAGAGCTGAATCTTGATGCAGGAAAAGGTCTTACAATTTCACAATTAGGACGCAAATTTTCAGGTCCTGTGGCTGAAACTATAGGATTTTTATCGCTCAAAATCTTAACATATGCGCTTCTTGCAGCTTATATTGATGGAGGCGCTTCTGTCATTCAAAAAATATTGCTTAGCTTTTTCAATATAGAAATAGCTTTAACGCCAATTATTATTGCCTTTACAACTTTTCTTGTTCTTCTTTTTATTTTTGCAACAAAATGGGTTGATTATACAAACAGAATTATGTTTTTTGGGTTGATCGTTAGCTTTATTATTTTGCTGATTGCACTTTTAGGCATTATTGATTTCAATAATTTGCCGACAACGTCCTCTAATCTTAGTTTGTTATCTTGGCGTGTTGCTTTACCGATTGTCTTTACTTCTTTTGGCTTTCATGTCGTTTTTCATTCCTTAACTTCATATTGCAACAATGACAAGATCGTGTTAAAGCGTGTTTTTTTCTGGGGTAGTTTTATTCCAACTATCGTCTATATTTTGTTGGTTTTTTGCGTATTAGGTGTACTATTCGCAAAAAATGCTGATTATTTCCAACAGATGCTTCAGGGTAAAGCGCAATTAGGTGATATGATTTTGGCGCTTTCTCAATCAGCTGGGACTGAGACAATTCTTGTTCTTTCAACAATTACCTCTCTTTTAGCTATTTTAACGTCCGTTATAGGTGTTGGGTTAGGCTTAAAAGATTCTTGGTTGATGCATCTTTCCAGCAAAATTAAACATCCTCATGCCCAAACATTGGGATCTATTTGTGCTACGTTTGCCCCCCCCTTGATTCTTGTGTTTTTAATACCAGAAGCTTTTATCAAAGCGCTTAGTTTTGCAGGATTAATCCTAGTCATAATGGCGATTTTGCTTCCGTTGTATTTGCTTCGAAAATCTAAAATGAAGCATAAAGATTATCATTATCCCATTTTACGTTTTATGGGATTGAGGTTTTTAGCAGCAATTGCTGGAATTGCAATTATTGTATGTGAGGTGATTAATATATTTTCATGAATTTAGCTTATATTGTTGAAATGATAGTTTTCAGCTAGAATGAATGCATCAAATAAATTGGGAGGAAAAAATGCGTTTTATTCTAGTGAGTTTTTTTATTTTATTGTCCAACTTTAATGTTCAAGCGAACTTACAACCTTTTTTAGAAAAAATGTGTCAAATAAGTGGGGGTTCATTTGGCTGGATAATGGAAGTATGTAAAGATGAAGAACTCATTGAAAAAACACTTGAATTTTATAAAAAAGAACTTGTTGATATTGAAAAAGAAGTTTGGGGTAATAATTTAAATGAATTAAAATCGCAAGTAAAAAATGAGCAATTTGCTATTTTAAAAAATAAAGTGGAAACACAAGCAGGTTTTTTGATTGTTTTAAAAGACATTCAAACATTAAAGACTATTGGATCTTTATTTATTGAAGAGGTTGTAACGTGCGATAATAAAGTGATGTGGCATTTAATAGTAGTTGGATTGTATAATGAGTATAAAAAATATCTTAATTGTATAAAAAAAGCATTTGGTTATGTTAGAGATGTTGCGAAAAATGTAAGTGTCGATAAAATCGTTACATTGGGTATGCAAGATGATAAATTTATTATTAATTTGGTTTTGATGCGTCTTGGATTTGATGAAGATTTAAATTATTTTTCTGAATATAAAATTGCATCATATGAAAAATATTTTAGTATGGATATTAAAAAATCAGATTAAAGTTTATTTGAATGTGATGGGTTTAGATTTGGCATTTTTCTAGAATGTTGTAAAAAATCATGATAAGCATAATGCATGTAATTTTAAATGATACAATCGAGAAATCTTATGAAAAAAATTTTTAGTATAATATTATTCGTTTTTGTTTTAAACATAATAACGGATAGTCGCTCAACTACTATAGATCTTCTTAAAGAGAAAATTGAACATAGGCAAGAAAATTTTCCTATGGGGGATTTAAATGATGTGGAATATATAAAAAATATTATTAATCAAATGTTTTTGATAGATCAAGAAATTCGGCAATATTTTATTGAAAATACGAATGATCAAGAAGTTATAAAATTAATGGAAAAAGTGGATTGTTTCAACACAACAAAAATGAAAGAAATCTTGAGCGTTCATGGTTGGACAATTATTTCTAAATTTGGTGCTCAAGCAGATGATCAAGCCTGGTCATTAGTGCAACATGCAGATCATGACCCATTTTTTCAAGCGGGTTGCCTGTTTATATTAGGCGCGTTAATTGATAAAACTGAAACAGTTAAAAAGAATTCCTTTCTCTATGATCGTGTTGCATTAAAATTTCCAGCCCTTGGTATGAAGCAAAAATATGGAACACAACTTAATGATGAGTTTGAAGCTACTCCCGCATGAAGGAAGTATAGAGACATTAAATATAGAACGAGGCAAAATGGGGTTAAATTCTATAGAAGAATATATGGAAGTTATAAAAAAATTGTATGATAAATAAGATTTAACGATTTAAATTAATTCTAATATAACGTTATTATCTTCCACCTTTTTAAGGTGTTACACTTCATTTTAAAAGACGGGATATGTTTTTTATATGCGATAGATTTAAAGAATCAGGTTGTGGTGCTTGTGCGCAATGGGGGTGTAAAGAAAAAGTTTCAAGACGGTATGAAATACACGTTTGGTGTCTGAATGTGTGGTATAGAGACAGACTAAATTATCAATTCATGAATAATCAAGTATACATGATGAAATTTGCATGAATTGATATTTAAATTGTGACGTGAACTTTGGTTATGAATTATATTTTGGTCTTGGATCAAGATGTAAAGCTTTACTTTTTATCTTGATCCAGGATAACGATTCGAGTCGAGCGTTTTTTTTTGAGTATTAAAAATACTTAACTGTGTTTTTCTTCTTTATCAATGTCTTTGATATCAACTGCTTCTTCGATATCTTCGGGTTCGAAATCTTCTAATTCGGTTGGATCAATATCGGGAATGATTGCTAATTCTTCAACGTCAAAATCAACCTTAGCATCATCGCGTGATTTTAGAATTTCAAGCTGGAAAACAGTACCACATTTGGGACAGGTGATAGGGTTCCTTTGCATGTCATAATATTTGGCATGACATTTCTGACAAAAACGTTTAATACCCCATTCAACTTTAGCCACTTTTAGTCCTCTTCATTTTACTGTATTTTTGTACATTTAACGGTGTATATTAAGCAAATCCATTGAAGAATGTCAATTCTTTCTTGGTGCATAAAAACACTATAATCGACAGACTTTGATTGATAGATCTGAGTTATTCGCGCAAGTATAAAGGACATACTTCGCTTATTGCTCTTTGTATGAATCTAAAGTCTATGGACTAAAGTGTTTATAGCGTTAATATGTTACAATTTTTTACTTGAGTCTTAGACCGGCTTCAACAATTCGTTTTTTTAAAAGTGATATATCGCTGCAGGTAGCGCGATAATTGTTTAAATCGGTATCAAAGCTTGCTGCATTTGTTTTTGCACTACTTTCTGCAATTTTTTGAGTTTTATTTTTTTTTGCAGCAAGGTCCTGACTTTCTTTCTTGAATTGATCATAAACCGCGTTGTGATCAGAACCAAGTGCATGGCGTTTTTTTACTTCAAAGCCAAGTATATCTCTATAGTCGCTTTCACAAGCATTTTTTGCAGATTCAAAGAGTTTTGTTTTTGGTGAAACAGCAGCTTGTGAGGTTGCATCCGTTGAAGGAGCAGGGTTTGATAAAGCTTGGCTTGTGTAAAGTATTGAAGTTAAAAAAAATGCTTTTGGTATCAATTTAAAATATTTTTTCATTTCAAGGTTCCTTCCTATATGGTTTTATTTTTTGTTTCTATAAAAGAATAAAAGATAAGTTGTTTTCCGTAAAGTTAAAATTATATTTATTGAATTTTCTGGTCAATCAGACAGTCTATATGTTATAATGACTTAAATTAACATTCTTTTTTAAAAATTTGGGATAGCATTGAATGATTATTGCGCTAGATGGACCTTCTGCTTCAGGCAAAGGAATTATAGGGTCTCGGATTGCCGAGCGTCTAGGTTTTGCTTATCTGGATACAGGGCTTCTTTTCCGTGCAATTGCGTATCAGGTGATCTGTCAACACGTAAATCCTGAGGATCGTTCAACAATCATTCAAATTGCAAAAAAAATCGCCAATTATTCGCTTGGAGATCCACAACTTCGAACAGAAGAAGTAGGCAATATAGCATCGCTTCTTGCTTGTATTCCTGAAGTTCGGGATATTTTGGTTCAATATGAACGTGATTTTGGCAATAATCCGCCTTCTCCCTATAAAGGGGCCGTTTTAGATGGTCGTGATATTGGTACAATTATCTTTCCTGAAGCTGATTGTAAAATATTTGTCACAGCTCATGTAGAAACGCGGGCTTTGAGGCGACATAATCAGTTGATTCAAAGCGAACAAAAGAGTATATATAGTGAGATTTTGCGTGACTTGAAGGCACGGGACGAACGCGATATGCAACGCATTGTTGCGCCGCTTATGCCAGCTTCTGACGCACTTTACATTGATACAACCGATTTAAGTATTGATCTTGCTCTAGAAAAGATTTTTTCTTTTATTACCCGTAAAAGAGAATATTTGATCCATGATGAGATGAGAGAAGCCGTTTAAATCATAACAATCACTTTAACCAGGTATAATTTTAATGACCGACAATAAATCAACTCTAGCCCCTGAATTCAAAAAAGAAAGCTTTGCTGATCTTTTGAATGAATCCTTTTCAAAACAATCTGTTACTGAAGGTTCTGTTTTAAAAGGACGTATCGTTGCGATCGAAAAAGAATTTGTCATCGTTGATGTCAGACTTAAATCAGAAGGCAAAATTGCCTTACGCGAATTTTCAAGTTCTGAACATAAAGATGATGTGACCATTGGTAGCGATGTCGATGTTTACCTTGAGCGCCTTGAAGGTTCTGACGGTGAAATCGTTTTAAGTCGTGAAAAAGCACGTCGCGAAGAAGCATGGGAAGTTCTCGAAAAAGCATTTACAGCGACTGAAAAAGTGACTGGTGTTATTTTCGGTAAAGTTAAAGGTGGATTTACGGTTGATTTATCAGGCGCTGTTGCGTTCTTGCCAACAAGCCAAGTCGACATTCGTCCAATCCGCGATTTAGGTCCATTAATGGGCAATCCACAACCATTTATTATCCTTAAAATGGATCGTAAACGTGGCAATATAGTTGTATCGCGTCGTTCTGTTCTTGAGGAATCACGTGCAGAAGCGAAATCAGAACTTATTTCGAATCTTTCTGAAGGTCAAGTTCTTAAAGGCGTTGTCAAAAACATCACTGATTATGGTGCGTTTATTGATTTAGGCGGCGTTGATGGTCTTCTCCATGTGACTGATATTTCATGGCGTCGTATTAATCATCCTTCTGAAGTATTGGTACTTGGTGCAAGTGTTGACGTTCAAGTCATTCGCTTCAATTCAGAATCAGGTCGTATTTCTTTAGGGATGAAACAGCTTGAAGTTGATCCTTGGGCAAATGTTGAAGAAAAATATCCTATTGGCAAAAAATTGACAGGTCGTGTCACTAATATTACTGATTATGGTGCGTTTATTGAACTTGAGCCAGGCGTTGAAGGTCTTGCACACGTTTCAGAAATGAGCTGGGTCAAGAAAAACGTTCATCCAGGTAAAATCGTTGCGACCAGCCAAGAAGTTGAAGTCATGGTTTTGGATATTGAATCCCAAAAACGTCGTATCAGCCTCGGCATTAAACAATGTTACGAAAATCCATGGTCTGCATTTGCAACCAATCATCCAGCTGGCACCGTTTTATCAGGTGAAATCAAAAACATTACTGAATTTGGTTTGTTTATTGGTTTACCAGGCGATATCGACGGTATGATTCATTTAACTGATCTTTCTTGGGAAAAAACCGGCGAGCAAGCTGTTGTTGATTACAAGAAGGGTGACACAATCACAGTCAAAGTGCTTGATGTTGATGTTGAAAAAGAACGTATCAGCCTTGGAGTTAAACAATTAACCGATGATCCTTTTGAATCTAGTGTTCAGAACATTAAAAAAGGTGATGTGATTACATGCACAATCACAGGGGTAATTGATGCTGGCCTTGAAATAACAAGCGCTGATGGTCTTGTTGGTTTCATTAAAAAGCAAGATTTAGCACGTGATAGAAGTGAACAACGTCCTGATCGTTTTGCGATTGGCGAAAAAGTTGACGCAAAAATCATGTCAATCGAACGTTCCACACGCAAATTAACACTTTCTATTAAAGCGCGTGAATTGGAAGAAGAAAAGCAAGCAATGGCTGAATTCGGTTCTGCTGATAGTGGTGCAAGTCTTGGAGATATCCTTGGTGCGGCATTAAGTAAGGCAAAAGAAGCGAGTAAAGAAAAAACTGACGATTAATCTAGCCGATAGACTTGGAATGATACATCGTCGCAACAGCGCTCATGTATATAAGGATACACTTCGCTTGTTGCTCCTTGTCTGATTCTCAAGTCTATCAACTGGATAGCGTTTTCGTTTTATGAAGGGCCTTTCTTCAATAAAAAGAAAGGCCTTTTTAGATTGAACTAATGGCGAGAACCAATATCTTCATCAGCCTTGCTACCTTTTACAAGGCGCGTTAATTCACGACAACCGATAATTTTTCCGTCTTTAATTTCAAAAATAGCCATTACATCTACTTCTACTTCTGAATCATCGCCCTTTATGACATGGCCAGTATGCCTTGTTGCAACTTTATTTCCGTCTTCAAGGATTTCATGAAAAACAATTTTAATGGATTTGTAATCTCTTTTAAGCGTTTTTACATGTTCTAGGCCTTGCGTATAATTCAGCGTTTTTCCATCAGCAATTTGTATATAATCTTTAGAAAAATATTTGTTATAGGCGGATTCATTCCATTTTTCTGCTTGCATGATATCTCTAAAGCAATTTTTAACGATATCTTTTGGAGACTCAGAGGAAGAGGCATTGGCTATAGAGATTATACCAAAACTTGTAAGAAATAAGATCGGAAGAGCAAAAAATAAGGGTGGAAAAGTAAGTTTTTTCATAATGTATTTCCTTTTGTTTAAAATTGATTGAACGTTCGTTCAATCTTTAATATGATCATTTTTCTTGAGGATGTCAACAAAAAAATGGTGTAGTGGGAAATGAGTTAAATTATAATCGATCAATCTACGAGACAATTTTTATTTTTATGATAGATATTCGCGTCATACATCATTGTTTTCCTGGACACGTTGAAGCGATGCTTTATACGTAGATCAACGTCATGATCATGATTGTTAATTGGACCCTGAATCCGTGCTCGAAGCTTTGCTTCTAGCTTGTTCGGGAAACGGCTGCATGTTTTGGCGGGTTTTACCAAAGTTATTTTTTGTCCCGTAGATTAATGTCAAATAGACTATGACTTTCTTTTCTGTATTCTTCTATAACAATAACATACTAAAGCCTTCGACTGAAGACGAAGGTTTTAACGCGCCTAGATAAGAAACAATAAAAAAAGAGACATATGATGATTATATTTGAAAAAGTTTACTTTAAAACAAGAAAAATTGCATTTTTTGTTGATAAAATTTTGTTTTACAGTAGTATAAAATAAATATAATATTTTTATTAATTAAGAGACAAAATATGTTAAAAAAAATCGCTATATATGCATTTTTTCTATTTTATGCATCCAGTTGTATCAAAGCTAATCCTATTTTTCAAAACAAACATTTTGATTTAAATTATTCGCAAAGCCTTGGATATCTAAAGTCATTCCTTGGAAATGATTTTGTAGAAATAAAACAAGGATCTGAATCTGAAGACATAAAAAAAAACATACAAAATTTTTATGAAAAAGATTTCAAAATGAAAGATTACTTAGGAATAAGAAATAATTTAAATCAAGAAAATATTATTCCAATTGTTGAAGCACTTTTAGAAGAACAAAATTCATCTGATAGATATTTTATGTATCATGCTTCAAATCCAATGGTTGGTTTGCTTTATGACATTTATTCAGAACTCAGACGACAAATAATGAATATTCAACGAGAAGACCTTATGTTGTGTCGCGGTACAGATGAAGCTTTTTTTGATATTGAGAATATCGCCGATTTTATTAATGATCAACTGGTTAAGCAAAACGTAAAATCTTTCACAGATCTCGGTAATTATTCTGCTGATTATGCTGAAAAAGCCTTATCTATGAATTTATTCTTGTTTGGAAATCGTTATTCTGCACATGACAATTCAATTGATTTTTTTATGGAAGCAAGCTCTCAGAAGAAGGTTTTGCTATCTAAGTCATTGATAAAATTATTTACTTATTTTGGCATCGACATGTCACAAATGTCAGAGATAAAGGATTTAATTTTAAAATTTGAAGCGCTTCTTATATTAGATCGTGGACGCTTGTTCCAATTTAGTTTCGCGCCCGATCATATCGATAAATTTGTTTATTTATCTGAATCAAGAGGTGTTGGTGTAACTATGGATGGATCCAAGGATTATGATATTAATAAAAATCAAGTGGAGCTCCTCATTAAAGAAATGCGTCATAATCCTGTTCAACTTGAAAAATTTTCAAAAGAAATATGTAAAAACGATATAGATATTCCTTTATTCGATTTAAATAAAATTCAAGGTAGATTTATTTTACACCCAAAACTTTTTTCAGAAAATAGCCCCTTGCAAGTTAGATCTTATTGGCGCGGCCTCTCTCGCAATGCGCCAGAAATACAAGAGTATAAAACAAGCCTGAAAGCATTGGTGACAGATATTATTTCATTAATATTAAAATCGAGATTTACACCGCCGCGCAAGACAATTCTCGAGGGGAACGATGCTTTAGCATTATTGTTAAAAAAAAGAAATATTGAATTGGAAAATGAAAATATTCCTATAAATATAAATATTTCAGATCACCTATTATCGGCTTATATATGCTCTGGTGATCTAGATAAATTAATTTGCGTCCTCAACAATGAAAATCAAATTGATATCGATAAACCAATAATAGATATCAATGACTTAGAAAAAGAAGCTAAACATTCCCCCTTATATCTTGCGGTCAAATATAATCATCCTAAACTTGTTGATTTACTATTATCAAAAGACGCACAAATTAAAAATGAGGCTTCTGATGGCCGTAATTTGCTAGGTTGGGCCAGCATTAACAATTATCCACTTATTACTCAAAAATTGCTAAATTCTGGATGCAATCCTAATTCAACATTTCGATATCGGTTGTTACAAGAGTCACTTATTGAGCTTATTCAGCAATATGGGAGAAATGAAATTTTAGAAATTTTTATAGAACACGAAGATATTGTACTTGACGAAGAAAAATCCATAAATTTAATTAAATATATCATAGAAAACAAACTAATAAATTTAATAAAAGTTCTTTTTAAAAATGAAAAAAATTTTGTAAACCAGATAATGGATGTGGATTTTAAAATTAAAATCCTAAACATTGCTATCACATTTGAACACACAGAAATTCTTAGCTTTTTACTAGATATTTTTAAGCTTTCTTTTGAGTCGGAAACTTCTTTAAAAAAACCGCCGATCATTAAAGCAATTGATACTCAAAATTCTTCCATTATCGCCACATTAATCGAGCATGGGACAGATCTGAGAATAAAATATCTTTTTTACGGAACTCCTTTGCAATACGCACGTAAAACTAAAAATGAACAAATTATTCAACTCATTGAACAGCATATCTCGACTAAATAAAAAAAATATTTTTTTCCAAATAAGTTTGAACTTTTAAAGACCCAAGGCATGGTTAATGGTTTATAACTTGAATTGATTAGACTTATTTTGAAACTCTACTACTGTGGCAGATTGATGGCTCATTTCGGTGCTTGGATTCGGATGTATGAAAAACATAGAACAGTCTTCAGTCTTCAAAAAAAACCAAAAAATATCATTTTTATCTTGCATTCTTTTGAAAATAGGGTAGAAAAGAACTTGTATGGGGCCATAGCTCAGCTGGGAGAGCGCTACAATGGCATTGTAGAGGTCAGCGGTTCGATCCCGCTTGGCTCCACCACCTCAATAAAATTTTTGCAATGAGAAGCTTGTTTTGAAGTTTTAGTCTTAACATATTAAAATTCGATGATGTATGCGCAATTAACAAAATTTTTCATGTGTAAATCTATAATCGATAGTTATTAGAAGGATTCATCGACACGACTCACTTATCTATATAATGATGCACTTCGCTTGTTGTTCCTTGTCTGTTTCTCTAATCTATTGACTATTGCATTAACTCTTCTATTGCTGAACAACTTGAAGTATGAGATAACAGATTTAAGTATTTTGCCTACTTAGAAAACAGCTAAACCAAAAGGAAAGTAATGATGTCTGATCGGACAAAAGTTTATGACTTAATCAGTCAATTTGATGTTAAATATGTTGATGTGCGTTTTACAGATCCGCGCGGAAAATGGCACCATATGAGCCAGGCCGTAGGGACTGTTAATGATGACTTTTTTGAAGATGGCATCATGTTTGATGGTTCATCCATTGCTGGTTGGAAAGAAATCAACGAATCAGATATGTGCTTAATGCCAGATCCTGCAACAGCAGTTATGGATCCTTTTTCGGCTCAGCCAACACTTATTATTATTGCAGACGTTTATGAACCTGTAACACAGCAGCCTTATAATAGAGATCCACGTTCGATTGCTAAAAAAGCCGAGGCATTTGTGGCGACCTCTAAAGTAGGTGACAAAGCATATTTTGGTCCAGAAGTTGAATTCTTTGTCTTTGATGATGTGCGTTTTTCTGTTGAATCACACAATATATCGTTTAAGCTAGATTCTTTAGAAAGCCCACATAATACGAATCGTAAATATGAAACAGGCAATTTAGGGCATAGACCAACTGTTAAAGGCGGTTATTTTCCTGTAGCACCTGTTGATTCAATGCATGATATACGTGCAGAAATGCTGACTGTTTTATCCGATATGGGTATTGAAACAGAACGTCACCACCATGAAGTGGCACCTGCTCAAAATGAGCTTGGTATTCGTTTTGATTCGCTTGTGAATTCAGCTGATAAAATTCAAACATATAAATGCGTTGTTCAAAATGTTGCGTATTCCTATGGAAAATCAGCTACTTTTATGCCAAAACCTGTTATGGGTGATAATGGTTCCGGTATGCATGTGCATCAATCCATTTGGAAAGATGGTAAAGCGCTTTTTGCCGGCAATGGTTATGCTGATTTATCTGAAACCGCTTTGTTTTATATTGGTGGGATCATTAAGCACGCCAAATCATTGAACGCGTTTACAAATCCCTCAACCAATAGCTATAAACGCTTGATTCCAGGATTTGAAGCGCCTGTTTTATTGGCGTATTCTTCACGTAATCGATCTGCTTCTTGCCGTATTCCTTATGTATCAAATCCAAACGGAAAACGCGTTGAAGTGCGCTTCCCAGATCCAACAGCTAATCCTTATTTGGCATTTGCTGCTATGCTTATGGCGGGTCTTGATGGGATTAAAAATCGTATTCATCCTGGTGAGCCTATGGATAAAAATCTTTATGATTTGCCACCTCAAGAGCTTGCTAAAGTACCAACAGTCTGTGGTTCATTGCGTGAAGCCCTTATTTCGTTGGGTGAAGATTGCGATTACCTTAAACAAGGTAATGTATTCACAGATGATTTCATTCAAAGCTATATCGAATTGAAGTGGAATGAAGTATATCGTTATGAACATACGCCGCATCCAGTTGAATTTGACATGTATTATAGCGCTTAATTTATAGTGAAATGACTTTGGATTGATACATCGAAGCAAGCGCTCTCATGTAGAAAGGACTACACTTTAAGCGTTGCTTCTTGTCTGAATCTCAAATCATTTCACTATTATAGATCGGAAAGGAGGAGGCAACTCCCCCTTTACTTTTTATCCAATTCATTCAAAAATATAAAAAGCTATACCCAAATTGTTTCGAAATGTGGGTCAAGAAGATGAGTGGTGAAGACTGCTGCGTGTACCTCTTTGTACATGAGCATGATAAATCCCGAAATCTGACGACCTCCACAATTTGAAACAAGAGCGGTATACTTCAAAAAAATAAAACGAGGGAAAGAACATCAAGTGGAAATGTCAAACAAACAACAGCTTAAAAAATCCTTGTTAAAAAATTCTGAATATGGCGCATCAGCCATTGAATATGCTCTTTTACTTGCATGTCTCGTATTGGTTTTAGTCACCGGTTTATCAAGTTTTGGTGGTAAAATTTCTGATTCTATGAAAGGTGTTTTTGAAAAAGTTGAAAAACAATTTTCGAATGAATAACAATATATAGTGTTTTCGCTTTTGGTTAAGAGAAGGAATGAGGCGTGAAGTGAAGTGTAGTCTTTTCCTACATGAGAAACGAATAACGCTCTATTAACAAAAATAGAAAATACTATAAAAAAAGAGGCCGCGAACGGCCCAAGTTTAGGGAGGAAACGCCCAAGAAGAAAACAACACTGGCCGGGCAGCCAATAAATGTGTTGTAAACATAATATGACATAATCGTTGACCATTTGCAAGTTAAAAATTATATTTTTTGCAAAATTATGGATGGATAAAATTTATGACTCAAAAAGCAATTATTAACGCGCGTATTTATCCTGTTGATCTTCATAACAATTTTTACGAATCTGGCACAATTTTGTGGGAGAATGATCGTATCCTTAATGTTGGATCAAAAAATGATGTTATTTTAAACGAAAACGTTGAAATTATAGATGCCCAAGACCGCTTTGCTGTGTTACCTGGATTTATTGATGTCCATTCTCATAGTTCTTTATTAAAAGGATTTTCTGAAAATCTACCTTTCTTAGAATGGTTACCTGAATATCAACGTGAACATAAAGTTTTGACCGAGGAAGATGCGTATTGGGCCTCGATGGTTAGTTACCTTGAGGCTTTAAAAGGCGGCACAACTTGCGTTCTTGATATGTATCGTTTTATGCATAAAGCGGCGGATGCTGCAGGTTCCCTTGGAATGCGTGCGCATTTAGCGCCCTATGTTTCAGATTTAGGGCAAGGCTATTTTGAAACAATGGAACAAAATGAAAAACTTATTAAAACACATCATCAAAGTTACAATAATAGAATTCAAATTTTAGTAGGGCTTGAGCATCTTTTTTATTGTTCTGTTGATGCATATAAAAAGGCGCGAAGGCTTTCAGACGAATATGGGGTTTATATTCATACACATACAAGCGAATTCAAAGACGAAGTTGAAGCTGTTAAAAACCATTTTGGCAAATTGCCAGGTTATTTATTGCATGAACGCAATATATTAACGCCCAAAACGATTATTGCTCATTGTGTTTATCTTTCTGATGACGAGATAATTTTGTTTAAAGATAATGACGTACGCATTGCGCATTGCCCCACAAGTAATGTGAAATTAGGCGGCGGTTCTATGCAAATTGATCGTCTTAAAGCTGCAAATATAAAATTTGGATTGGGTACGGACGGTTCTATATCCAATAATTGCCTAAGTATGTGGGAGCTTATGAAATTTGGCTCCCTTTTACAAAAGAATTTAAATCACGATGCGACTGCCCTTAATGCTGCCGAAACTTTGCGTTTAGCAACTATTGAAGGCGCAAAAGTGCTGGGACAGGACCATGAAACAGGATCGCTGGAAATAGGCAAAAAGGCAGATTTCATAACAGTTAATTTATGGCAACCCCATTTAATGCCTCTTATATCGTCAGAAAATCATGATCCAGTTTTATGGAATTTAATTTATGCAGGACGCGCAAGTGATGTTGAAGATGTTTGGGTTGATGGCAAACAAGTTGTATCTAAAGGAAAAGTCACCTCTTTTGATGAGGATGAGCTTTTGATGCATATCCATCTTCAAGCGAAGGATTTGTTGAAAAGACGTGAAGGTGTTATTTCATCAAAATTGATCAATATTTAAATAAAATTATTCTTTTATAATAATAAAATTACTCTTTTATAATAATAAATGTATATTTTAAATTACATGCAAATATTTTTTATGTTTAATGTATAAAATTGTTGACTGTATATGCTTTTGTTGATAATTATACATAGTTAACAAGGTATGTTGTGCTGTTTTTAAAAATTATTAGTTTGTTATATGTTTTTAATTTAATTAAGAGAAATTCTCTAAGTTTTTAAATTACTTAGCATTTTTTAAAAATGGTATAATTTAATTAAGGATATAAAATGTTGAAAAAACTAATTATAACTGTATTTTTTTGTGTTTCTTTTTTTTATGGAACATCAAAAGTAATTGCAGCAATACTTACTTCTCCGGAAGTACAATTTGAAAGACTTGTTCAATTAAAAAAAGATAGAGCTCCTGACGCACCCTTCCCAGAACTTTTGCCGCAATTTATAGAAAACTCTACGGCAATAGCAGAAATTTTAGATGGTGCGTACCTAGAAACATTTAATAAAATTTACGATCACGTATTAGCGTTTTTTGGCGAAAATGGTGAAAATTTAACATTGGCTCATTTTAATATCGTTCATTTATATTATGCGAAGATTGTAACTGAATCACAATTAAACTCTATTATAGATGAAAAATTTCTATTCGATAACTTAAAAGAAGCATTAAATTTTATATTAAATAAAGATTATGATAATTATGGAATTTTTTATAATGGAATTGGTTCAGAACATATAAAGCCTACTATGTATGTTGAGTTTAATTTATATCCTTATACAATTGTTAGTGAATCAGGTTACTTATCTTTGAAAGTTTTGAATGAATCATTAGGGCAAGATATGCGTCTGTGTGGTTTTCCTTTGTTCCGTTCTAAATTTGATGGATATTTAAATCAAACATCTATGAGTTGCTTGACACATGACTGGGCGCATGCATCACCAGTAGCTAATTTTGTTGATATGTGCAATGAAGATGGAGTTGATAAATATAAAGCGCTTCTTGGGCTGATCAATTTAAATCAAGATCAGAAAATACAGAATCTAGATCATTTTTGTTTGTTTTTTCTTGAGCATGAAAACTATCGTTTTTATAGAGGTGAGTTTAACGATTTAGAAACTGATTGCAATTTTGTTCTTAATAATTTATTTGATATCATTTTACCAATACTTCATAATTATTCTGCAACTGAAAATGGTATCTCCGCTATCGAGGTATTTCAAAAATTTGCTCCAAGCAAAATAGAACCATTTTTTTTGGATATGGGCGATGTAATGACGATTCAAATGACTGGAGCATTGGGGAAGAATTTTAATTTGTTTCAGGTTTTAAATTCTCGTTTTGGAATAGGATATAATATTCTTTTTGATATTCAATCAATGCTTAAAGATTCTGATATTAATTTTCAAATTTGGAAAGATGATAAATTTAATGCGGAGGAAATGATTTCTATTATCACAAAAATATTTAGTGATTTTAAAGAAAGATATAAGGATAAGTTTTAATATATTTTTTAAGTTTCCGCAATGAAGAGCCGCTGGACATGTTCAGCGGTTTTTTTATTGATTATTTTTTTTAATCTTAACCATTTCTTAAACATTTTATCGATACACTAATAATAGATAAATAATTAATGCGTGGAGGAAGAAATGAAAAAAATATTAGTTACGTTTTCAGCAATGGCTATGATTTTCATGTGGGGGAA
>JAUYSY010000039.1 GCA_030696155.1 Alphaproteobacteria bacterium
AATCGTTTCAGAAACTTTCTGGATCCCGCGGACAAGCCGCGAGACGTAGGAAAAGAGGTCATTACAACTATATCTCATTGCAACATAAATCCTATTGTGCTTAGATCAAACTCAGGTCCATGCGTACGTATTAATTTATTCTTTATTTCACGCTCAAAATCACTTGCAGGGATAAAATGATCCAAAGGTGTCATTAATTTTTGACCAGCTGGCACGGGCTGTACCAAATAAGGCGTAATAATAATCACAAGTTCCGATTCTTTTTGTTTAAAACGCGATGACCTAAATAATGCTCCAATAATCGGCATTTCATGTAAAGGTGGCAAACCTGAAATCCCCGAGCTTGTATTTTGCTGTAGAAGTCCTGCGATGGCAAAACTTTGGCCACTCATTAATTCAACCATGGTTTCAGCACGCCTCGTTTTAAGGCCAGGGATGCGCAACCCATTCACAACGACTGAATGGGCTTCTGATATTTCGCTTACTTCTGGTGCTACTTTAATACTGATACGTTTGCCTTCTTGAACAACAGGCGTAAAAGAAAGTCTGACGCCAAATTCTTTAAAAACAACTTCAACATTGTCCCTATTATTGGAAATGGGCACAGGAAACTCACCACCCGCTAAAAAACTTGCTGTATGACCTGAAAGCGTTGTTAAATCGGGCTCTGCAAGAATCGTAATCAATCCTTCGGCCGCCAATGCATCTATAAACACATTGATATCCTGATCGTGTGTTACATGCCCAAATCTGAAACCACTACATTCTGAAACAGAGGAAGCGAAATTAGTCGTAAGACCCAAAACAAAATGATCTGGACGTAAAATACTGCGCCATTTAATGCCCAATTCTTTATCAATATGGCGTGAAATTTCAGCGACCCTGACGCGCAAATTAACTTGCGTTGATTGCGTCACGCGTAAGTGATTGATAATTTTTGATTCGCCCGCATAGGCCTGTACGATATCAATAATTTCAGAGGCTTCTAAAGGAGAGGCAACTTCACCTTGTACACGTAATGCCATATTAATAGAAGTTACTTGGATTTGAGGCGAAATCCGATGCAAATCTTCTTGCAAAGGGCGCAAATCGAGATTGACTTTAACATCATGCCGCACCATTTCGTGGCCCTTTTCATCAAGCGCATAAACACTTGTAATGCCAGGTTTTAATCCATAAAGATGGAGTTTTTGAGGATTGGCCATATGAATCGTTGCAATATCAGGATTCACAATGCCGATTTGAGAGGCAGCTTTTTTTAAATGAATTTCATGCGATTGGTTTTGGCATAATGATAATGTATCAGCTTTTGCGTCTATATTTATTAGGATGAAGAATAAAATGAGAATGAATTTAATTTTTGAAAATACCCACCCTCTTCCTACTTCCCGCGGCTTGACCGCGGGATCCAGAAATCTTTGAATAAGGTCTAACAAATAATTTGTAGATACCTTCTGCAGCATGGATTCCGCGGTCAAGCCGCGGGAAGTAGGAAAAAGATATGGTGAAATGGAAGATACTTTACAAAGTCGATAAATGGTACCGAATGTTGAGGATTTACTAATTTTTAAATACATAAGACTCAGTTTTCTGCCCTTTAATAAAAGTAACTTCTTTTTGTTTATTCTTTTTCGGTTTTATAAAGGCATTTTCCGTAATTTTTAGACTTGAATTGGTTGATTTTTCGGATGTTTCTGGATATTTCACAAAAGATATTTTGCCAATTTCAGCACCTAAAAGAATTTTAGACACATCATTTTCAAGAACTGCAAGAGTAACACCTTGTTTTTCTAAGGATTTTAATTTATCGGGTTGAGGCACATCAAGTACCCGCAAATGTTGCACTAAAATATGTGATTGCGTTTTTTCTTTCACTAGCCCTTCTTTGATGCGTTTAAATTTATGCGTCAATACAAGATCAACCCTATCATTGGGTTGCAATTGCAAATTTTCTTTAATAGGCAAAAAAAGTACTCGTTCATTTGGTTGTAATATAAAATGTGCTGGTGGAATCTCAGCCTTGATGAGTTTCGTTTTTGTTAAAACCTCTCCCTTGAAAATGGGATAAAAAGCTTTTTGACCTTCAATTTGTGCAAGATCTTTGAGTGCATTTTCAGGAATCAATTCAATAGGATAATCTTTGAGTTCGCAAAACTTCGCATTAATAATTGTATTTGCAGGAATGTGATCATTGATGAGGATTATCTTTTGAGTCTGTGGTTTGAGTGCTTGAGATGATTTTTCAGGGTTCTTTAAATATTGATTAAGCACAAGGGTAAGCAGCAATGATACAGCCAACAAAGAAAGATAGATTTTAATCTTGCGTGATTTCATTATATTCGTCTTGTTTAAAGTAACAATCTCATAAAATCTCTATCTTCTAGCGACCTTTGAAATGCATCTCTTCGTTCTTTTTCCATTAATTCTATAAGCATCTCCATTACATCTACTTTTTCTTCAGTTAAAGGTTCTGTTTTTTCACCATTATCTTGCTTAATTTCATCATGTTCTTCTTCATCAAAAACTTCTGTATTTCGATTGGAATCTTGCTTAAGTCGTTCTATTTGCGCAGACATCATTTTTCCAAATTCAGTTTGTGCGAATTCAGTAGTAGGTTCTGTATTTGCAAGCGCATTTGCTGTAGCTTGCATTTGCATGTCCAAAGTGGGTCCTAGTTTTTCAAATTGCAACTTAAGTTCTTCTAATGATGGAAACGGTCCCATCGCAAAACTATTCGATAAGATGAAAAAAGCTCCTAAAACTAAAATTGATTTTTTAAACATGATATTTCCCTCTATTATATTTTTTTAAGTCTTACTGAATATTTTCTTCTACAGCACCAACAATTTTTGTTGAAGATTCTCCTGACATTTCTAATGTTTCAAGTGATTCATTTATTTTTGACAAAGATGTTTCTAATATTATTTTCTTTTCATCGTTTTCTTCATTTTTTATTTTTTCTTTATAATCTTTTTTATGTTTCTCGAATTCAGGCAACCATTTATCTTTAAAATACTCAAGACAATTTTCTTTTTTGACTTCATCAGATAATAATTTTGTTTGGTCTAAAACGTAAATTCGGGCATTATTATAATCAGTTATTTTTTGTTCTATTGTTTTATCAGTAATATTATTATTCAAATCGTTTTGATATGGTAGAACTGTTTCACCCAAAGAAACGTATTGATTCCACAATTCTTCACATTTTGGATTCGCATAAACGTTTGATATTATTAAAACTGCATATGACAATAAGATTGATTTTTTAAACATATTTTTCCCTTAGCTTTTATTACCCATAAAAAACAGGTATTAACCAAAGTTAATTAAGTTAATAAGGGATGTAAAGGATAAAATTGAGAAATATTCTATGTATAAAACGAACAAAGCCGCAAGGGTTTTGAACCCTACGCAGCTTCTTCTATATCAGGAAGTTCCATGCCTAAAGCACGACGATAGACGTCAAGCATAACTTCTTGTTCTTGGATGTCGTCTTGATCCATTTTGCGCTGTTTTAAAATAAGACGCATAATTTTTGGATCATAGCCAGAGCTTTTCGCTTCAAGAAAAATATCTTTAACAAATTCAGATATTTCATGTTTTTCTTCTTCAAGCTTTTCAATACGTTCTATGTAAGAACGAAGTTGATCAGCCGAAATGCCACCAACTTGGCCTTTAAGGACTTCGTTTGACATGTCTTAATTAACCTTGGCGTGCTTTGTAGCGTGGATTAACTTTGTTAATAACATAAAGACGACCACGACGACGTACAACACGGCAGTTTTTGTCTCTGTTTTTAAGCGTCTTAATTGAATTTGCGACTTTCATTCTTCTAACCTTCTATAAAAGTGGTCCTAATTTATACCCAATTAATGACCTCACGTCAACCATTTTGGAGATCTTTTTATAACAACCCAAATTATGGACAAATTTGTCGTCAAGTCTGCGTCTTCCGGTACACATGTACTCAAGTACATTCCGTTCCGGTTCTCGCCTTCCTAGACTTTGCCTCATAGTTTGGGTTGTTACTCAAAAACACATTGGTGTTAATTTTAATTTTCCCGCCCATGGCAGTTTTTATATTTTTCACCCGATCCACAAGGGCAAGGCGAATTACGTTGCACTTTACCCCAAGTGTTTGGATCATTCGGATCAACTTGTCCAGTTGCGTGACGTATAGTTTTAGGTTTTTGATCGTCTTGATCACTACCCTCTTCGTCACCTTCAAAAATATCTTGTCCATGAATTTCTTGAACTTTTTGAGGTGCTTCAGGATAGGCATCTTCAATTTCTTCAGGATCAGTTTCACTTAATTCCATATGAGTTAACATACCAACTGTATGGTCACGTAAACGCTTCAGCATTGTTTCAAAAAGCATAAAAGATTCATGCTTATATTCATTCAATGGATCACGTTGTGCATAAGCGCGTAAATTAATCCCTTGACGCAAATGATCAAGTGATAATAAGTGATCTTTCCATAATTGATCAAGCAATTGAAGTACAATACTTTTTTCGGCCAAACGCATTAACTTGGCACCATAAGTCACTTCTTTTTGTGCCATTTTTTCGCGTAATGCTTTATTGATTCGGCTTTCTATTTCACGTGCTGATAAATGATCTTTTTCCCAAGCATCAACAGGAAGATCGAGCTTTAAAAGACGTAAACATTCTTCATGTAAGCTTTTTAAAACGCCTTTTTCTTTGACGCCTTCTTTAGGTACATTAAGAATAATTATATCTTCAATGACTTGCTCTTCCATATCACGGATAGCAGGAGAGATATCATTGGCGCTCATTAAATCTTTGCGTTGTTCATAGATGACCTTACGTTGATCATTCATCACGTCATCATATTTAAGCAATTGCTTACGAATTTCAAAGTTTCTGGCTTCAACGCGTTTTTGAGCACGTTCAAGGGCTTTATTAATCCAAGGATGCGAAATCGCTTCACCTTCTTTAAGACCCAAACGCTGCAAAACAGAATCCATTCGATCAGAACCAAAAATACGCATCAATTCATCATCAAGCGATAAGAAGAAGCGCGAAGCCCCTTGATCGCCTTGACGACCTGAACGACCACGTAATTGATTGTCGATACGACGACTTTCGTGACGTTCTGTACCCATGACACAAAGCCCACCGGCTTGTTTCACGATTTCTTTTTCGGCTGCAACTTCTGCAATAATTTGATTTTTGCGTTTTTCAAATTCTTTAGGATCTTCGATACCTGAAAGCTCTTGCTTAATGCGCATTTCGATATTACCGCCAAGCTGAATATCAGTCCCACGACCCGCCATATTAGTTGCAATAGTGATAGCGCCTGCACGACCTGCTTGAGAAATAATAAAGGCTTCTTGCTCGTGATAACGCGCATTAAGAACGTGATGCGGCAGATTTTTTTGTTTTAAAAGCGTTGATAAAAGCTCTGATTTTTCAATACTGACCGTCCCCACAAGAACAGGTTGCTTTTTTTTGTAGGATTCTTCGATATGCGTAATCATCGCATTGTATTTTTCGGCAGCCGTGCGATAGACTTCATCATCGCTGTCTTTACGAATACATGGAACGTTTGTTGGAATAGAAACGACATGTAATTTGTAAATGGATTCAAATTCAGCAGCTTCTGTCATCGCCGTTCCCGTCATGCCAGAAAGCTTTTCATACATACGGAAATAATTTTGGAAGGTAATGGACGCTAAGGTTTGGTTTTCCATTTGGATGTGCGCACGTTCCTTGGCTTCCAAAGCTTGGTGCAAACCTTCAGAATAACGACGTCCTTCCATCATACGGCCCGTGAACTCGTCAATAATAATGACTTTATTATCTTTAACGATATAATCAACGTCACGAGTGAATAGATGATGTGCACGTAAGGCTTGATTGACGTGATGAACAAGTGACACATTAGGAACGTCATATAAAGTGCCTTGCGTTAAAACGCCTGCGCTTTTTAAAAGCTCTTCAATATGCTCAGTTCCCGCATCTGTCAAAGTAACAGAGCGCGCTTTTTCATCTTTTTCATAATCGCCAGGTTGAAGTCTTGGAATCAGCACATCCACTTGCGTATATAATTGTGATGAATCTTCAGCAGCACCTGAAATAATTAAAGGGGTACGGGCTTCATCGATTAAAATACTATCAACTTCATCGACGATTGCATAATTAAATTCGCGCTGAACCATGTCTTGTAATTTGAATTTCATATTATCGCGTAGATAATCAAATCCAAATTCATTATTCGTCCCATACGTAATATCGGCGCCATAGGCCGCTTTTCGTTCGCTATCATTTAATTTTGGAACAATACAACCAATGCTTAACCCTAGGAAAGAATGTAATTGGCCCATCCATTCAGAGTCACGACGCGCCAGATAATCATTGACCGTTACAACATGAACGCCTTTGCCAGATAATGCATTAAGATAGGTAGGCAACGTTGCGACAAGCGTTTTACCCTCACCTGTTTGCATTTCAGCAATCATACCTTTATGCAGTACAATGCCACCTAAAAGCTGCACATCAAAATGACGCATTTTTAAAACACGAATTGATGCTTCCCTTACGGTTGCAAAAGCTTCTGGTAAAATGTGATCTAAAGTCTCACCTTTTTGGAGTCTTTCTTTGAGCTTAGGCGTTTGTGCCTGAAGTTCAGCATCCGAAAGTTTGGATAAAATTGACTCAAAAGCGTTAATTTCCCCAACGATACGTTTAAAGGGTTTCAAAATACGCTCATTTGGTGAGCCGAATATTTTTTGCAAAAACGAAAAAATCATGGTGACAAATGTCTCTTAATCATCTACTAAGGTCTTATAAAAGTATACGCATTTAAACGCTTTTGTATAGCAAAAAGAATTTCAAAAGACTATTTTTACCAAAATTACATTTTCTAGATTTTTTGAGTTCAATGATTTTTCAAAGCATAAAATCAGTTAATGCACTCAAAATAATGCTTACTCACCAAAATTCTTTGACGTTTAACCTTTTCCCCTCTAATATCAAATTTATTCAAAATCTATTCATGGACTCATAAAAAATGAAAGACACGAAATCAGTTTCATTTCAAAATATCATATTAAAATTGCAACAATTTTGGGGTGATTTAGGCTGCGTTATATTACAACCCTATGATATGGAAATGGGTGCAGGCACTTTTCATCCTGCGACTGCCTTAAGACCATTGGGCCCAAATCCATGGAATGTTGCCTATGTTCAGCCTTCCAGACGTCCAAAAGATGGACGATATGGTGATAATCCAGTTAGATTTCAGCATTTTTACCAATTTCAAGTTTTAATGAAACCATCACCTTTAAACGCACAAGAATTATGTCTTCAAAGTCTTAAAGCCATCGGCATTGATACTGAAAATAATGATATTCGTTTTTTAGAAGATGATTGGGAAAGTCCCACATTAGGTGCTTGGGGTCTAGGCTGGGAAGTACAATTAAATGGTATGGAAATTGGTCAATTTACTTATTTCCAGCAATTAGGTGGTATTGAATGCGATCCTGTATCATTTGAAATGACCTATGGATTGGAACGCATTGCACGTATTTTACAAAATGTTGAGCATGTCTTTGACCTTAATTGGAATGGCTTAGAAGGTCCTGGAAAATTTACCTATGGTGATGTTTTTGCACAAAATGAACGTGAATTTTCTGCTTATAATTTTGAATTTGCCAATACGGATAAATTATTTGAACATTTCAAAGATGCTGAACTTGAATGTGTCAGCCTTTTAGGCCACAAAATAACCTTACCTGCTTACGAGCAATGCGTGAAAGCAAGTCATTTATTTAATTTGCTTGATGCACGTGGCGTCATTTCTGTTCAAGAACGCGCGTCTTACATCGCACGCGTTAGAACACTCGCCAAAGCATGTTGTGAATCTTGGATGCAATCTCAAGAAATTCAATCACTTAATCCACAGGAACTAATCTAATGGCTGATTTTTTAATTGAACTTTTTTCTGAAGAAATTCCAGCACGTATGCAATTTCAAGCGTTACAAGATTTTAAAAAATTGTGGGAAGACAGACTTCAAAAAGAAAATATCCCCTTTGAAAAAGTAATTCCTTATGTGACACCACGTCGCTTGGCAGCACATATTATTGGATTACCTCTTCGCCAAGAAAACCGCATTGAAGAATTAAAAGGCCCACGTGTTGGCGCACCTCAACAAGCTTTAGATGGTTTTTTAAAAGCTGCTGGCCTTTCGATTGATGATTGCGTCCAGAAAGAAACAGATAAGGGTCTGTTTTATATGGCTCAAAAAATGCATCAAGGCAGAGAAATGGCTGATATTTTAAGCCTTTTAACCAATGATATTATTCGCGCATTCCCCTGGCCAAAATCAATGCGTTGGCGTGATTATAGCTTCAGATGGGTGCGTCCGTTACATCATATTTTGGCGATTTTTAATAATAAAGTCATCGATGGTCGTTTTGATTTAGGCGGCACTTTTTTAAAATTTACGGATCATACTCAAGGACATCGTTTTTTGGCTATAGATCCATTTCAAGTGACAGATATTGCACACTATAAAAGTGAACTTGAAAAACGTTTTGTATTGCTTGATACAGATGAACGCCGCACACAAATTAAAAATCAACTTGAAAATTGTGCTCATACTAAAAATGTTGTCCTGAAAGAAGATCCCGCTTTATTACAAGAAATGGCAGGCGCTTGTGAATGGCCTCAAATCTTTATGGGTACTATCGATCCTTCTTTCCTTGATGTTCCCTACGAAGTTTTAGAAACTGCTATGCGGAATCATCAAAAATACTTTTCCTTTAGAACAAAAGAAGGTGAATTTGCACCTTATTTCGCATGTGTAACGAATAATATTCCTAAAGATAATGGTCAAAAAATCATTCAAGGTAACGAGCAAATCTTAAAATCTCGTTTATTTGATGCCAAATTTTTCTGGATACAAGACCAAACTCAAACACTTTTATCCCGCGTTGAAAAACTTGAATCTATTGTTTTTCATGAGAAATTAGGAAGTTTAAAAGAAAAAATCGAAAGGTTGCAGCTTTTAAGCAAAGAAATCGCAATTGTTATAAAAGCAGATCCTATAAAAACTGCGCGCGCCGCATTATTATGTAAGACAGATCTTGTAACAGGTATGGTAGGTGAATTCCCGGAACTGCAAGGAATTATGGGACGTTATTACGCATTGCATGATGGCGAATCACAAGAAGTCGCAGATGCTATTGCAAGTCATTATGCACCACTTGGGCCCAGCGATAAATGCCCCAAGGAACTTGTTTCAACAAGTCTTGCTATTGCTGATAAAATGGATGCGCTCGTTGGTTTTTTTGCGAATGATCTGAAACCAACAGGCTCAAAAGATCCTTATGCTTTAAGACGTGCCGCTTTAGGGATTATTCGGTTAATTCTTGAAAATAATCTACGTATCCCTTTATTTAAGCTTATTGAAATTTCATACAAATCTTATGGATCAAAAGTAAGCACAACAGATTTCGATAAACTTAAATTCGAAATCATGGAATTTTTTGTGGATCGTCTTAAAGTCTTTTTACGTGAAAAAGGCATCAGGCATGATTATATCAATGCTATTTTTTCTCAAGGTCAAGAAGACGATTTATCCCGTTTATGTTTGCGCATTGAAGCTTTGTCAGATTTCTTACAAACGGAAGATGGTGGCTATTTGTTAACGGCTTATAGACGCGCTGGTAATATTTTACGCATTGAAGAAAAAAAAGATGCTAAAATATATACAAACAACGTAATCGTTGAATTATTAAAAGAAGAAGAAGAAAAATCTTTATTTTCAATGCTTAATAACGTTTCGGCTAATGCAACAAAAAAAATACAGCTTGAAGAATATGACCAAGCTATGAAATACTTAGTGATGCTAAGGCAGCCAGTTGATTTGTTTTTTGAGCGCATCACTGTAAATAGCGATCAAAAAGAATTACGCAAAAATAGACTTGGGTTATTAACACATATTGTATCAACTCTTCATGAAATAGCGAATTTTCAAAAAATTGAAGGGTAAGGGGTGGGGTATCATGAAGCAATGGGTTTATCATTTTGGTGCAGGTGAAGTACCGCAAACACATGCGCAAGGATCTGAATTATTGGGAGGTAAAGGCGCAAGTCTTGCTGAAATGAGCTCGCTTGGTATTCCCGTCCCACCAGGATTTACGATTACAACAGATGTTTGCACCTATCACCATCTTCATAATAAAAACTACCCTGATTCATTGCAGACCCAGATTAAAGAATCAATAAAATGGCTTGAAAACAAAGTAGGTTTTGTTTTAGGTGACTCTAATAACCCTTTATTAGTGTCAGTTAGATCTGGTGCACATGTCTCAATGCCAGGTATGATGGATACTGTCTTAAATTTAGGGTTAAATGATCAAACTGTTGTAGGTCTTGCAAAAAAAACCCAAGATCCCCGTTTTGCCTATGATAGTTATCGCCGTTTTATTCAAATGTATGGCAATGTCGTTTTAAATGTTGATCATCATTATTTCGAAGATATTTTAAGCCGTTATAAAGAAAATTATGCATTACGTGAAGACACAGATCTAAGCGAAACTGCTTGGCAGGAAATTATTTCGGATTATAAAAAAATTATTCGCGCAAGAACAGGCAATGATTTTCCTCAAAATGTGAATGATCAATTATGGCAAGCCATTGGTGCTGTTTTCTCCAGCTGGATGAATCAACGTGCAATTACCTATCGTCGTATTCACAATATGTCTGATAAAGGCGGGACAGCTGTTAATATCCAAGCCATGGTTTTTGGCAATATGGGCGAGAATTGTGCGACAGGTGTTGCCTTCACGCGTAATCCGTCAACTGGAGAAAATGAATTTTACGGCGAATATTTAATGAATGCGCAGGGCGAAGATGTTGTCGCTGGTATTAGAACGCCACAATCCTTGACGCAACGCGCACGCATGCTTGAAAAATCAGATCAGCCTTCTTTAGAAGAATCGATGCCTTTGGTCTTCAAAGAATTATCTGATATTCGTCAAAAATTAGAACGTCATTTCAGAGACATGCAAGACATTGAATTTACGATTCAAAAAGGTAAATTATGGATGTTGCAAACACGTTCCGGCAAAAGAACGGCAGCTTCAGCCTTAAAAATTGCAGTCGATATGGCAGAATCAGGTCTTATCACACGTGATGAAGCTATTAACCGTATTGACCCCTTGTCGCTTGAGCAATTATTACATCCTGTTTTGGATCCGAAAGCGCCTAAAAAACTTTTAACACGTGGATTACCCGCCTCCCCTGGTGCTGCATCAGGACGTGTTGTATTCACAGCTGACGAAGCAGAAACACGTGCCAATGCCGGTGAGTCCGTTATTTTAGTGCGTGTTGAAACAAGCCCTGAAGATATTCATGGTATGCATGCCGCTAAAGGTATTTTAACCAGCCGTGGTGGGATGACAAGTCATGCTGCCGTTGTTGCACGCGGGATGGGTCGTCCTTGTGTTGTGGGCGCGAGTGCTTTAAAAATTGATTACCAAAAACAAACGATGATAATTCAAGGTACATTGGTTAAAGCAGGTGATAAAATCACCCTTGTCGGTGGCAATGGTGAAGTTTTATTAGGCGAAGTGCCAACAATTCAACCTGTTTTATCAAGCGATTTTACAACATTAATGCAATGGGCAGATACGCGCCGTCACTTAAAAGTACGTGCAAACGCTGAAACCCCAAAAGACGCTGAAGTTGCGCGTCAATTTGGCGCCGAAGGTATTGGTCTTTGCAGAACAGAACATATGTTTTTTGAAGAAGAACGTATCCTTTGGGTGCGTCAAATGATTTTGGCCCAAAATGAACAAGAACGAAAAAATGCGCTGGCTAAATTATTACCTGTGCAACGTGATGATTTCATAGCACTTTTCAATATCATGCAAGAATTACCAGTCACCATTCGCTTGCTTGATCCCCCTTTACATGAGTTTTTGCCACATTCCGATCGTGAAATGCGTGATATCGCCAATCTTTTAAAACTTGATGTCGAAATCATTCGTAGACGTGCTGAAGAGCTTCACGAAATGAACCCCATGCTTGGTCATCGTGGTTGTCGCTTAGGCATTAGCTTCCCCGAAATTTATGAAATGCAAGTACGCGCTATTCTTGAAGCAGCTCTTGTGGCCGACATTACGCCCAATATAGAAATTATGATTCCATTGATTGCCACGAAGGTTGAGATGGAGATCATGAAAAAATTAGTTGAACGTGTAGCAAGTCAAGTTTTTGATGAAAAGAAAAAAACAATATCCTTCCAAATTGGCACCATGATTGAATTACCACGTGCTGCTTTACGCGCCCAAGAGATTGCAGAACATGCCGAATTCTTTAGTTTTGGGACCAATGATTTAACGCAAACAACCTTAGGTCTATCGCGCGATGATGCAGGTTCTTTCTTACAAACTTACCGTAAACAAGGCATATTCAAAAGCGATCCTTTTGCAAGTCTAGACATTGAAGGCGTTGGCGAATTGATGCGCATGGCAGCAGAGCGTGGTAAATTTCAACGTCCTGGACTTAAGTTGGGCATTTGCGGTGAACATGGTGGTGATCCAGAATCCATCTATTTCTGTGAAGAAATTGGGCTCGATTATGTATCTTGCTCCCCCTATCGTGTGCCTATTGCACGCCTTGCAGCCGCACAAGCAACAATCCGATGTTCTTTTCGTTGCGCCAATAATATCGATATAAAATTAGCAACGAAATTAAGCAATGCAGGCTGAATTAACGATAATAATAGGCACTGAAGAAGAGACAAACGCACTCAGTAATGAGCTTTTTGATTTCAACAAAAATATAGTCCCTGGTTTTGTTGGAAGAGATTATCCCTCTGATGTTGTTCGATATGTTGTAAAGCAAAATGATACATTGATCGCAGGTGTTGTTGGTAGAATAACGCTCAATCATATTGTTTATGTTGATGATTTATTTGTTATCGAAAATTTTAGAAAACAAGGATATGCAACAGCTTTATTGGATAAATTGGAATCAGAAGCAAAATTGAGAGGATGTTATTTGGCGTATCTGGATACGATTAATCCTGATGCTGTAACTTTTTACAAAAAACGCAATTATAAAATCTTTGGCATACTTGATAATGTACCTTGCCCTGGTGTTAAAGCTGTTTATTTAAAAAAAGATTTATGAAAGATTTTTAGTTTGTATTGCCGGAATTGATATCCTAAAATACAAACATGATAATACGCAAAAAGCTACAAATAGTTCGAGAATTGCTAGACACCCCCCTACGGGAATTCGCAACGACGCGGTTCTTTATTTTTCATTTTTAATTCAAGCGGTTACACTTTAATTCAGCCATTTTTTAATTTCCGAGATTGCGTTCACATTTATGAGTAATGATATGGCCGCGGAGCGTAGAAAGATTGGCGCATAGTAAAAACTGTTGAGTGCCGTGGACATTTAATAATCCAGATAACCCCCACCATGAGAGATAAAAGCATCTCCATAATATATATGCCACTCCATCACACTAGGATGTTCTTTTGTATAATCCTCACGATAAAACCAATTATGATAACGAGGAGATTCAATTAATTTTAGTTTCAAATCATCATAACCTATTGTGTCATCAAAACGTTCTGTCTCACCTGTTTTTTTAAGATTTGTATTTCTTAATTTTACAACTTTTAGAGATTTCTCTATTAAGTTTAGAAAAGATTTTGGTATAAATTTAAGATTTTTATTATGGTCTAGATTTATATTTTCTAATTTATCCAAATTTCCTATACTTTCAGGCAATGATTCCAAATCGTTATTGGCAAGATAAAAAAATTTTAAACATTTAAGATTACCTATATTTCTTGGCAATGTTTTAAGAGAGTACATATTTAAATTTAATTCTTCAATCCATGTTATAGAATCACAAAATTCTTCTAAATAATCTACAATAATAAATCCTCCTAAAAAATCAAATTCAGTAAATTTGCCTTTTAATAATTTCTTCTTAATTTTCTTAATCATACCTGAACTTACTGTTTTATATAAAAATACACAATTTGTATTTACTATTTCATATTTTGATAGTACTTTTTCCATGAAAGCATCAACTCTTTTTTCTTTTTCTAAGTCATCTATAACATTTTCATTTTGATCTAAAGATTCTTGTAATACCGGTTCCGTCGTTGGGTTAGCTTTTACCTGAAAGCTTAAAACAACAAACATAACAAAAGAGAGTGATAAAAGTTTTTTCATTGTGTTTTCTCCAAAATTGAATCACTTTTTTATAATAGATTTATTTAAATAAATCTACATCATATTGAATTTTAATTAATAAAACATATTAAATAAATGATATCTATCTTTTTAAAACGAGAATCACATCAAACTCAATTCCCTTAATCTTATCCACTCCTATCAACAAAAACTTGCATTTTTCCATCAATACATGGTACAGACTATAAGTTTATATGTTCTTAGTTGAATTTTTAGGAAGCCTCCATGACTTATGTCGTCACTGAATCTTGTATACGCTGCAAATATATGGATTGCATAGAAGTGTGTCCTGTTGATTGTTTTTATGTCGGTGAAAATATGCTCGTTATAAATCCTGACGAATGTATTGATTGCGGTGTTTGTGAACCAGAATGCCCCATTGAAGCAATTATTCCTGATACGGCACAAGATGCTGAAAAATGGCTTGAAGTTAATCGTGATTATGCGTCAAAATGGCCTAACATAACTAAACGTGGTGCAACACCAAGTGATGCAGACGATTGGAAAGATGTTGAAAATAAATTCGAAACGCAATTTAGTCAAAATCCAGGAAAAGGCTCATGAAATTAAATACCAAGGAAATAACAAATATGCGTCCCTCTGGCAGAGCACTTGATCAGTTACGCGATATTGAGTTAATCCCAGGCTATAGTAAATATGCTGAAGGATCATGCCTTGTCCGCTTTGGCAATACGCATGTTTTATGCACCGCAAGTATTGACGAAAAAGTTCCCTTTTTCTTACGTGATAAAAAACAAGGTTGGATTACAGCTGAATATGGTATGTTGCCGCGCGCAACGTTACAGCGTACGGATCGAGAAGCCAGCAAAGGTAAGCAATCTGGACGCACACAAGAAATACAAAGACTTATCGGAAGATCTTTGCGTGCCATCATTGATTTATCGCTTTTAGGCGAAAGACAAATTAAGATTGATTGCGATGTCTTGCAAGCGGATGGTGGCACTAGAACGGCAGCCATCACAGGATCTTATGTCGCATTACATCAAGCCTTAAAAACTTTGCTTGATGCAAAAAAAATACGCACCATGCCCCTTAAAGTTCAAGTAGCAGCTATTTCATGTGGTATTTATCAAGGCAATCCTGTTTTAGATCTTGATTATGATGAAGATTCAGACGCTCAAGCTGATGCCAATTTTGTATTAACATCTGACGGCCGTATCATTGAAATTCAAGCAACTGCCGAACAATCTCCCTTTACAGAAGAACAATATTCAAAACTTATGTCACTTGCACGTAAAGGGATTGATGAATTATTGCAATTGCAACGAGACGCTTTATCAAAATAATGCGCAGGCCTAACGACGAATTTACCTATAAGATGAGATGTTAAAAGGACTAAAAATGACACAAGCAAATAATCAAACCATTATCAGACCCTTTCGTGATGAAAACTTAGTACTTGCATCACGTAATCAAGGAAAATTGATTGAGCTTCAAAATTTTTTACGTCCTTATTATGTCGAAGTTATTCCTGTCACACGTTTTGATTTACCTGAAATACCCGAAACTGAAACAAGTTTTCAAGGTAACGCCAAATTAAAAGCACTCACCATCGCAAAAGCAACGGCCATGCCATCATTGGCTGATGATTCTGGTATTTGTATTCACGCATTAAACGGAAATCCTGGCGTTTATTCGGCTGATTGGGCAGGCGAGAACAAAGATTTTTCAGTCGCCATTAATCGTGTTTTAACAGAATTAAATGGCAAAAAAGATCGTAAAGCTGATGTTGTATGTGTCTTAGCGCTCGCATGGCCAGATGGACATGTTGAATTTGTCGAAGGTAAAATTACTTGCGATATCGCGGAAGAACCACGTGGCACCAATGGTTTTGGATATGATGCGATCCTTATTCCTGCTGGATCAGATTTAACTTTTGGTGAAATGGATCCTGAAGAAAAGCAAAAAATAAGCCATCGTGCGATCGCGATGCGTCAATTAGTACGCACGTATTTTAGTTAATGTTTGGTCTTTATATTCACTGGCCTTTTTGCCTTTCAAAATGTCCTTATTGTGATTTCAATTCTCATGTACGGGAAAATCTTGATGAAGATCCTTGGCTTAATGGAATTTTACACGAAATAAAATCCTATGCTGAAATTATGCCTGAACCTAAAATTGATACCATATTTTTTGGCGGTGGCACGCCATCGCTCGCCTCCCCCATTGCCCTTAATAAAATTCTTAATGAAGTGCAGAAACACTGGCAATTTGCAGATGATATTGAAATCACATTAGAAGCCAATCCGCATACTGTAGAAGCCCAAAAATTTAAAGATTTTAGATCGATCGGTATTAATCGAGTATCTATCGGCGTTCAATCTTTACGCGACAAAGATTTAAAATTTTTAGGGCGTAAACATGATGTTAAAGAAGCCAAAGAAGCGATTAAAATTGCACAAGAATATTTTGAACGGCTTAGCTTTGATTTGATTTATGCGCGTCCTGATCAAACACTTAATGAATGGCAAGAAGAATTAAAAGAAGCATTAGCATTTGGCTTAAATCATTATTCACTTTATCAATTAACGCTTGAAAAAGGCACAGCTTTTTATCAAGCAGCCAATCGTGGTGATTTTAAATTACCTGAAGAAGAATTAGCACGTGATTTTTATTTGTTAACGCAAGATATAATGACAGCTGCAGGTCTTCCTGCTTATGAAGTGTCAAACCACGCAGCCCTGGGTCAAGAATCACGTCATAATCGTTTATATTGGCAATATGGTCGATTTTTAGGATTAGGGCCAGGTGCACATTCGCGCATCGTATTAGATGACCAACGTTATGCTGTCTATAATGTGAAATCACCCGAATTATGGGCAGAAAAAGTTGCTAAAACTAATTTTGGCCAAAAAGAAAAAATATCCTTGCCGTTGCAAGATCAAACATTAGAATTTTTTCTGATGGGTTTACGTTTAAATCAAGGTGTTAAACATCAAGATTTTAAAGACATCTTTGGTATGGATTGGTATAAAAGCCTGCATATGGAACAAGTAAAAGATTTAGAAAGCCAAGGATTTTTAACATATGATGACAATCATTTGCGTTTAACCCTTGATGGCATGTTGTGCTTAAATAAGATTGCTGATTTAATTATTGCATGACACGCAAAAAACCAGTTATTTTATGCATCCTCGATGGATGGGGCAAACGCCAGGACGGCCAAAAAGGCTGCGCCTTAACGGGCACTACCCCTTTTTTAGATGATTTAATGGATCAATATCCATGTTCATTACTTGAAGCATCAGGTTTGGCTGTTGGGTTGCCTAAAGATCAGATGGGTAATTCTGAAGTCGGCCACATGAATTTAGGCGCTGGCCGCATTGTCATGCAAGATTTGCCACGTATTGATGAGACAATCGAAAATCAAACACTCCACCAATTACCTCCATTACAGAATTTTATACATGATTTAAAAAAATCAAAAGGAACATGCCATTTAATAGGCATTTTATCCGATGGGGGCGTTCATGGTCATATTAATCATTTAATTGCACTCCTTAAAATATTAGATACAGAAAACATTCCTATTGCAATTCATGGATTTTTAGATGGCAGGGACACACCACCGAAAAGTGCATTGCCCTTTATAAAAATAATACAGGATAATATTAAAGATTTACCAAATGTTAAAATAGCGACTTTAATGGGACGCTATTATGGCATGGATCGTGATAATCGATGGGACAGAACGCAAAAAGCCTATGATGCTATAATTGTTGGTCATGCAAAATCTGTAGAATCTTATACAGACGAAATTAATGCATCTTACGCAGAAGATGTGACAGATGAATTTATGTTGCCTTTTAAACATAAAGATTATGAGGGCGTCAATAATCAAGATGGATTAATTTCATTTAATTATAGATCAGATCGTATTCGTCAAATTTTACGTGCTTTTCTTATGCCTGATTTTCATGAATTTAAAAGATCCACAATCATCCAATGGGCAGCATCGCTTGCCATGGTTGATTATGCTGATGATTTAAAACCTTTTTTACCGTCTTTATTTTATCCTATTCCTTTGGATCAAGGATTGGGCGAACTTATTTCATCTCATGGATTACGCCAATTCAGAATTGCTGAAACTGAAAAATATGCACATGTAACTTTTTTCTTTAATGGTGGTATCGAAGAACCTTTTCCGGGTGAAGAACGCGTTCTTATACCATCACCCCATATCGCAACCTATGATGTACAACCCGAAATGTCTATTCAGGGTGTGACTGACAAACTTATTGAAGCTATTAACTCAACTAAATATGATTTTATTTTGGTAAATTTCGCGAATCCAGACATGATTGGCCATACTGGCATTATTGACGCTGCAAAAGAAGCGATGATTCATGTGGATCAGGCCATTAAACAACTCGTTGAAGCTGTTCAAAAAGTTAATGGCATTTTAGCCATTACAGCAGATCATGGCAATATTGAATATATGTATGATCCCGTTACCAAGCAACCGCACACAGCACATACAATGAATCCAGTTCCTTTTATTTTAGTGACAAGTTTTAAAACTTCTTTATTATTAAGAAAAAATGGCAAATTATGTGACGTTGCCCCAACATTATTGTCCTTTTTGGAGATTGAACAACCAGAGAAGATGAGTGGAATGTCACTTTTAACGCATTAGGCAAAAGTCGTTTGTAATAGACTTCTTTCGAAACTCGCTAATGTGGGGCGAGTGATAGAAGATTCGGCACGGAAGACCACAGTGTATTCTTCATACATGAGGATCTGAGTACCGAAGCGACGCATCAATCGACCACAGTAGTAGAGTTTCGAAAGAAGTCTAATGATTAAAAAATATGTATTTATCTGCTTGTTATTTCCTTCTTTTGTAGAGGCAAAGAGTGTTGAATTACCGCAACAATTTGGCACTATTAAACATTCAGTTCTGACTCAAAAAAAACAATGCGATACATTACTTCAAGAAATTGATGAACTAAACACTAAATTACAACATCTTGATCTAAAGATTAAAACATTAAAAGAGAATCTTTATCTTAAAGAAAATGATATAAAGGCACATCAAGAAAAAATAACTTCTCTAACGCAACGCATTAAAAAATTACGTGCCAAAAAAAAGATTTTAAAACAGAATGAACAATCTTATACAAGTCTTTTACTTCGTTTGAGTAAAACACCACCACAGCTTTTTTTAGGTTTAGATCATTCAGCGCACGAAACTGTGCTAGGACTTCATTATCTAAAATCCACATTACAAAACTTAAAAGAAAAATCACTTAAATACCATAAAACAAAATCGAACTTACAAATTGATCAACAAAAATTAACAAAAATGAGCACTATTTTATCCGATGAAAAAGAAGACTTACTTAAAGATCATGAAGATTTACACCAACAATTAAACATTTCTATAAAACTAAAAAAAGAAAAAGAAGAGCTTGCTGAAAAGGAACAAAAAAAACTTGAAGCTTTAACATGCACCATGAATTCTGTTAAAGATTTATTAAAATCAGTACCAAAACACCCATCTCAAATAACGACATCACCTCAAAGCGAACAAGAAAATTTTAATCCTCAAAAAGGGAATTTTATAAGACCTGTTGCTGGAAAAATTATCAGTCAGTTCAATGAATTAGATGATCAAGGGCATAAATCACACGGCATTCGATTTGAAGTTGAGCCCGCATGTCCCGTTAAAGCACCCTTTACAGGTAAAGTTGCTTTTTGTGGGCCTTTCCGTCATTATAGCAACATCGTTATTATTGAGCATGGACAAGAATATCATTCTCTTTTAATGGGGCTTGATAATGTAAAGGTCGCGCCCGGGCAAATAGTACAAAAAAACGATCTAGTGGGTTATGTTGAAATGACACAAAAAAACGAAGAAGGCCAGTTTATAAAGCCAATTCTTTTTTTAGAGTTTCGTAAGCATCTGCAACCGATAGATCCTATGCCATGGTTTGAATGATAACTACCCATCTTATGGGCAAATTCGTCGCTGCTAACGTACCCCTTGTTTCCCTGGACCAATGAGAGTCCAAAGGATTCGAATGCGGATCCAGGGTCCAGAAATAATCATGATTGTAGATCATGACCTAATTAAAAAAAATTGAGTTATGATCTTCGATCGTATATTTTGATCTGGATCCTGGATCTACGTGTGAAGCTTCGCTTCAACGAGTCCAGGAAAACAGAAAATTACTAAATAACTACGTGACAAAAATTAAGGTTAAATAAATGTCTAAATTATCGTTTCATACATTAATTGCAGCACTGATATTAATTCAATTTGGATCGCCATTATTGGCTGAAGAACAGTCAATTTCAGAAGATAGGGCATTACTGACCGAACAACAACCAGTTTTAGAAGATAGTAAGACGAACAAAAAGAAGAACGAAGATGTTTATCATGCGCTTAATTTTTTTGGGTCTGTTCTTCAGCGCGTTCAAGAAGGTTATGTTGATGATGTCCCTGTTTCTAAGCTTATTGATAACGCTGTTGAAGGTATGCTTTCGGGGCTTGATCGACATTCTCATTTGGTCGATGAAAAAGATTTTAAAGATATGCGCAGCCAAATGAAGGGTGAATTTGGGGGGTTAGGCGTTGAAATTGTTGCTGAAAGTGGCATATTAAAAGTCATATCACCCATGGATGATGGCCCTGCACAAAAAGCAGGTATTCGAGCAGGTGATTATATTACCCATGTGAATGGTAAATTAATTTTGGGCATGAATTTAGATGATGCAATCAAACAATTAAAAGGTAAACCTGGCACTGAAGTTAAAATTACAATTAGACGTGAAGGACAAAAACCTCTTGAACTCACCATTAAACGCGAGCTTATTAAGACCCGCCCCGTTCGCGGTAAACGTGAAGGTGATTTTGCCTATTTAAGGGTTGCGACTTTTATTGATACTAATACCGCCGATAAACTTAAAGAAGAATATCAAAAAATAAAAAAAGACGGCAAACCCATTAAAGGTATTGTCTTAGATTTACGCAATAATGCAGGCGGACTTTTGGATGAAGCTAATGCAGTTACAGAGCTTTTCTTAGAAAAAGGCAAAGAAATTGTGTCAATTCGTGGTAAAAATCATGAAGATATTCAACGTTTTCATGCGCGTGGTGGCGATCAATTTAAAGATTTACCTCTTGTTTGTTTGGTTAATCGTGGTACTGCCTCAGCGCCAGAAATTGTATCTGCGGCTCTTCAAGATCATAAACGCGCAATCGTTATGGGCGAAGCAAGCTATGGTAAAGGATCAGTTCAAACTGTCATTCCTTTACGCGATAAAAAAGCAATACGTTTAACAACGCAACGTTATTACAGACCATCTGGGGCAACCATTCAAGATGATGGCGTAAAACCTGATCTTGAAGTAGCACTAGCATACATTGAAAAAATTGATTTGGGTCCAAGAATCACCGAAAAAGATATACCTGGGGGCGTTCGTAAAAAAGAACAAAAAACTGCAAAACCCGAAGAAAATAATAATGATCAAGTAAATGATGCAAAACATGATGATGAGGAAAAACCAACAGAAAATGTTTTACCCCAAAAAGACGATGATGAAAAGAAAAAAGATGACACCAAAAAAGAAAAAGAATTAGAAGATATCTTAAGTAAAAAAGATACCAAATCTGATGAGAAGTCGAAAAAAGAATTGATTGATTATCAATTGGAACGGGCTTTAGACTTGTTAAAATCAATCGTAGTTTACAAGGACTTTATGAAACGCTGATGATTAACTACATATCTTATGGGCAAATTCGTCGTCAAGTCTGCGCCTTCCGGTACTCATGTACTTTAGTACATTCCGTGCCGGTTCTCATGAGTTTTCTTCAGCTAAAAACTATTAATATCCACCTGGTCTTAATAGTTAAGCTTCTGGAACACTCATTTTCTAGACTTTGCCGCATAATCTAGGTAGTTAATAAATGCAGCTTGAGAGATTTTTTGATGATTAAAAAAGGCTTCAATTTTTTAAAAAAACATCCCCTTTTAATTCTTTTATGGGTAAGTGTTGCGTCAATTTCTGGTTTGATGACCTGGATCATATTATTGTCGCCTGAAACAAAAGCATTAAGGACACCACCAAGTTGTAAAATTCCAATGCCACAAATTCCATTGGAGTTTATTGAACCTGTTGATCCTAAAAAATTTGGCAATAATTCAAAAACAGAACACGTACAAGAACCCGACAAAAAAGATTTGTGTTGGCAAAAAAACGCAATCGCTTTTAATGGATCTAAAGATATACCTCATTTTGCAATTATATTAGCTGGACTCGGTCTAAGCCAAGAATTAACAATTCGTGCTATCAAAGAATTGCCCCCTTATATCACTTTAAATTTTTCACCCTATACATATAATCTTGATGATTGGATTCAGAAAGCAAAGGAAGCCAATCATGAAGTTTTAATCGATTTGCCCATAACACAACATGAAGGCATTGTTTGTGATGGTGGCATGCTTGCGCTTGATTCAAGACTAACGCTCGAAGATAATTCAAAAAAAATGGAAGAACTTATTGGCAAAGCTTCACAAGCAATAGGTTTTAGCGTCAGTGATATCGATGATTCATTTCCTCACGCCTTTTGGGCGCCTTTAAAAAAACAAATGGATGATAAGGGGTTATTGCTCGTTTCGTCTACACAATCTAAAGAAATCCTGAAGCAACCCAATATTATTAAACCGACTCCTATTCATAGCGATATAGGCGAGGAAGAAATCTTAAAACAATTGCTTGTCATTGAACAAAAATGCCCAGAATCGAAAAAAGAGATTGTGATTGCAACAATCAATCCCGCGATGATTGACCTCATTCAAAAATGGAGCGTCCAACTTTCGGATAAACCTTTTGTTTTAGCCCCCTTAACAGCGATTGTGAGCGCTCATGAATAATCAAGCGTTTTATAGACCCTGTGTTGGTATTATGCTGTTAAACAATCTCGGTAAAGTTTTTGTGGCACAACGCATTGATACACGCACTGAAGCTTGGCAAATGCCCCAAGGTGGGATTGAAGAAGGCGAAGACCCAAAACGCGCTGCCATGCGTGAATTGGAAGAAGAAATCGGTACCAATAAAGCCGCATTAATGGCTGAGTCATCTGATTGGCTTTATTATGATTTACCCATAGACCTCCAACAAAAATTATGGAATGGACAATATAAAGGTCAACGTCAAAAATGGTTTTTATATCGTTTTTTAGGTGATGATCGTGACATAAATTTGCTGACAGAGCATCCTGAATTCTTAGATTGGCGTTGGGCTAATGTTAGTGAATTAGCTGATCTTGCTATTCCTTTTAAACGCCATGTCTATGAAAATATTATTCAGGAATTTCATCGTTTTTTATTTTAGATTTTGAGAATTCAAGAAAATCAGTTTGCTCTGCTTCATTTTCAAATTCACTCAAAAAATCTTCAGATTCTTTATCTTTAGGTCCAGCGTTTATATAAGAATATAGTGTTGAGAGAAAAAGTAATGTAGAAACGTCATTATCTAATTTTTGTGTTTTTTTATTTTTTTGATCAAGTTTTTGTAAATTTCTTCGATTTTGTTTTTCAAGCTTATTATAAAAAGATGTTTTTCCAGCTTCAGCAATGTTTGTTGTGTTAATTAATAAGATAGTCAAGATACATGTCTTTAATTTCATTGCATTATTCTTTATTTTTTATCAATTATAAAGTGGCAAACGTGCAAAAGCAACAGGCGATTATGAAGCCTGGAGGCCAAATCAGTAACTAGAATATGTTCGCGGAAGAAAATGCAAAGAAGCACATTTGAAACTATTTTAGGCGCAAGCATTTTGGCAATCGCTATTAGTGTTGGGATTATACTCTATAAAGGTCAATTAACGAAATCGAAAGATACATATGCGCTTTTCGGAAATTTTGATCATATCGATGGTATACGTAAGGAAAGTGAAATTAAAATTTCCGGCATTACAATTAGTAATGTAGTTGAAAGCGATCTTGATCCTAAAACCCATTTAGCGCGCGTTAAAATATAGCTTGATAAAAAAGTTCAACTTCCAACTGATTCATCGCTTGAAATCACACAAGAAGGACTTTTTGGAAAGCGTTATTTATCCCTGACGATGGACTCAGAAAATCAGCTGATCGGGCCAAATGGTAATATTACATTCACACAAGTTGGCGCTTATCTTATGCAGCTTCTTAATAAATTCATGTTCCCTCAAAAGCCTGATGAAAAAAAAGAAGGACAAAAACAGAATGTGACGACAGAAAATCCTCATTCGCAGCAACATTAATGAGGACATAAGCATGAACACCAGTTTTTTTATAAGATATTTATAGCTCTTAAGGTCTCCATCTTAACTTTTTCTTTTGCTCTTTTCACGCTTAACACAACTAACAATTTTGCTAATATTGTTGAAGTTCCTAATTTTGCAAAATAACAAAAAATTGACATTTTTCATTACTTTCTTTATAATTCATTTTATTATTAATTTATAATTGGTATATAAGATGATAAAACAGAATTACACAGCAAATCTAATTATTAAAAAAATACTATTAACAATTCTAAGTTTGACATTATTATGTCAATCGATTGATTCTTTTGCTGTTAATTGGCCTGTTGTTAACAACAATCAACCAAATGACGATCAGATTGATGGTAATAAATCTTTATTAAATAGAATTAGTAATGATAATGATGCCTTGATTATTAACCCTGTGCATGAAAATCAAGATCAGAACATTGCATCGGAGCGCTTTTCCTTTTCAGCATTTCATGAAAAAATAGTTCAAAAATTTATTCAAAAAGGCTTGTTAAGCAATCAAGCAAAAATTACAAATATTAAGGAAGACAGACTTACACAAGAAGTTGTAGGTCTTATTTATGTGGAAGATTGTAATTTCAAAAAAATAATAAAATTATATAAAATGAATGCATCATGTAATCCCAAAAATATAATTAATGATTTAAATTTTGTGAACAAAATTAAACTTTTGGCTTTAAAAAACAATCTGAAAATACCAAACTTAATTGTTTCATCTGCAGAGATTCAAGTTTTAGATAACATAACAGCAGAAATTCAAACTTTGGCGAAAGGTGAATCACTGCAAGATATTAGTATTCTCGATATGCATAACGAAGACATAAAAGAAATGTTTAAAAATATTGGCATCCAAATGGGCAATTTGGATCGCTTGTTTAAGGAGAATGGATTACCGCTTGTAGTGCATCCTGATGGGCATATAGGCAATTTATTTTATGACCCTATCACAAAAGAATTTTCTTGGATCGATATTGCTTATATTAGTACGGCAGGCAATATGTACGGCATTGAGGGTTCACTTTTTGATAATCAGTTTGGCATTAACTTATTAAAACCATCGGATAAATTGCAGGGATCACTTGAACCAAGATTGTTTACCAAGCCAACACCAAGGGCAGCTTTAATTGTTAAAAGCTTAGGAGAGGGTTACATTGCCGCCTACTCAGATGGGTGGTTTTATTATACCCAAAAAGTAAGAACAAGCGAGCTATATCAATATTTTAAGGATCTCAATGATAACGCTCAACAAATTGATTTATTGATAAAGCATCCCAGTTTAGCGTGGATGAATTGATTGATTTTAAAAGCAAATCATGGATCTAAAGAAGAGTAATTTAGTTTTCAGCATTAATTTTTATTTAGACATCTATTAGAATTATATTGTTTATAATATTAACTCAGGATTAACTGAGTTTGGTATAATCAAGGCGCAAGAAATTTTCTAGTAAAAACAAGTGGTAAGACGTCATGACGAGGAGCCCCTTTTGAGGGGCTTTGTTGCCATCCAGTCAGAGACTCGATATAGGACTGAATCAACTGTGTTATGAACTTTTTTTAATGGGGGCTCATTGCCGCCCCCACGTTGCTTTGCAGCTCTGCTCGATAGGATATTTATACCCCGAGTGAATTAAAGTGTTGAAAAACAAAGCAAAAAAGCTATCCTATTGGTATGAAGAATTTTTTAACAGAAGAATTGCGATCAAGGTTAAAGTTGCAGCACCGGACTGAAAAGAATGGTCGTGTAAAAGATCGAATCAAACCAATAATATTGAGCGACAAGGGGTGGACGTATCTAAAAATAGCGAAGCTCTATTAATAGACGATGAGACAGTCAGTCGTCATATAACTGAATATATGAAGAAAAGAAATTAACGCTTGAAAGTGGGGGATCAAAAATCAAATTAGATTCAGTTCAAGCAAATGAATTAATAAAGCATCTTGAAGATAATTTATATACAACAATTATTTTAGAAATTTGTGCGTATGTAGAAAAAAAATACACGTAAAATATACAATTGCAGGCATGACGGCATGGATGCATTTGCATAGGTTTTCATATAAAAAACCAAAAGAAACGTCAGCAAAAGCTAATGCTGAAGAACAAAAAAATTTATTAAAAGTACACTGAATTAATGAGCAATACGCCTGAAAATGGACTTATTGAGTTTGGTGATGGCGTATACCCAACAATGGTAACAAAAGTTAGTTACGGTTGGATACGTATAGGTATTGAGAAACCCATTTTAACGACAGCATCACGAACACGGATTAATATGATGGGATCTTTGAATTTAAAAACCATGGATGTTACCATTGATGCATATGAAACAATCAATAGTATTGCTATCAGTGAGCATTTTAAAAAATTGAAATTAAAATACCACGATGCACCTAAAATTCATTTGATTTTAGATCGTGGCCCATACAATACAAACCTTTCAACACAGGAGGATGCCAAAGATTATGGGATAACTTTGCACTATTTGTCCTCTTACACTCCAAATTTAAATCCGATTGAGCGCTTACGGGAAGTCATGAACGAACATGTTCGTAATAATAAATTTTGCATCAGCTAAAGAGTATTTTAAAATATTACCCAAAAAATTCATATAGTTTTGTTATTGACCCAACATCGTTAAACGCATAATATTTTATAAATCAAAGCAGTACCCTTTCTTTGGGTATAGATAAAAATAAGAAAATTACCATGAAGACAATTTATTTGTTATTAATAGTGAGTTTGGGGTTGTTAAACATGTCATACGCTGCAAAAAAAAATGAAAAATATGTTCTAGCAACGGGTGATAAAGCACGTGAACGATTAGAACTACAAAATAACTTACTTGCCAAAGATGCTTATGAGCACTTAGAAAAAGCGAAACTTTCAAAAGGCATGATTGTTTGGGATATAGGCTGTGGCGTTGGTGCCGTGACTTCTTATTTAGCAGATAAAGTGGGCGAAACAGGTCACGTTTATGCGTTGGATATTAGTCAAGAACAATTAAAAACTGCAGAAAAACGTATCAAGTCAGAAGGCCATAAAAATGTTACTTTTATTAAGGGTGACATCAACGAATTAGAAAATACATCAAAAAATCCTGCCGATCTTATTTATATGCGTTTTGTTCTTATGCATTTGGTACATCCTGAAAATGCTTTAGAAAAAATTAAACCTTTATTAAAACAAGGCGGTGTTATAGTTTCCCAAGAATCAATTATGAGCACCATAGCTCAAGGAAAACCTGTTATAGATGATTATGTAGGTGTTGTTATGGCACTAGGAAAACATAATAACGTTAATTACGATATTGGTAACCGACTTGAAGAACTTTATAAAAAAGCTGGTTTTGATCGCGTAAAAGTATATTATAACCAACAAAAAATTCCACCCACAGATTTAAAAAAAATGCTTTTAATGGGCCTTTCTGAATGGAAAAATAAAGCCATTGAAATTAATCTTTTAACGACTGATAAGGTTGCTGCATGGGAAAAAGAAATTGAAGCCATCCCAACAAATGATCCAAATTTAATGTTTTCCTTGGCAAAACAAGCCCATGTTTTAGCTTGGAAATAATATGATCTCTACGCCTTGGTTGAATTTACTAAAAAATATGGATTTGTTTAAACAGTTAAAACAATAGGTTTATAAAGCATGAGAAATGCAGCAGAAAAAAATGAAAAATATATACTCGTAACAGGCGATGATGCTGTTGAAAGATTAGAATTACAAAATCGTCTGTTCGCTAAAGAAACAAAAGCGCATTTGCAAAAAGCAAAACTCTCAAAAGGTATGATTATTTGGGAAGTAGGTTGTGGCGTTGGTACGATGACCGGCTATTTGGCAAATGAAGTGGGTGAAACAGGCCATGTTTATGCTTTAGATATTAGCAAAGAGCAATTGGAAACTGCTGAAAAACGTATCAGGTCAGAAGGCATTAAGAATGTAACCTTCATTAATGGTGATATTAATACGTTAGAAAGTACAACAACGGACCTTGCTGATCTTGTGTATATGCGATTTGTTTTGATGCATTTAGAATATCCTGAAAATGCTATCGAAAAAATAAAAAAATTGTTAAAAAAAGGCGGCGTTATTGTATCTCAAGAATCAATTACCAGTACAATTTTAAATCAGGGTATAGATGTTATTGATCATTATACAAAAACTGCAATGTCATTAGCAAAACATAATAACATTGATTATGATATTGGAAATCGTATGGAAGCGCTTTATAAACAAGCCGGTTTTAATCCGGTTAACGTATATTATAATCAACAAAAAGTTCAAGCAGCAGATTTTCAAAAAATGCTTTTAATGAGTTTTTGTGAATGGAAAAACAAGGCAATAGAGCTTAAAATTGCGACTGAAAAGCAGGTCGAAATTTGGGAAAAAGAAATTGAAGCTATTCCTACAAACGATCAACATTTAATGTTTGATATATTCAAACAAGCACATGCTTTAGCCTGGAAGTGATCTAATTAAGGTTATAGTCCACACTCTTACTTTTTTCCTGAACGCTTTGAAGCAAAGCTTCGAATGCAGATTCAGGAAAACAGTATAGTAGAAATCAGACAAAAAGTATAAAAATATAAATTGTCCTGTTGATATGTATTGCAAAACTTGCAGAACATTTCGTATCATCATGTTTACAAATAAGATACAGACAACACAGAAATAGGTTTTTCTAATTATATTTTATAATAATTTCAATATATTCATTAAAATATAATATAGTGTTATCGTTTTAGGTTAAGAGAAGGAATGATAAGTGAAGTGTAGCCCTTCCTACATGAACGAAGAATGACGCTCTATTAACCTAAATGGACAATACTATATTATATCTTTAAACCTTAGGCGACAACATCATCACAATTTGTTTGCCTTCGATTTTAGGATTTTGCTCAACTTTTGCAACTTCCGTAAGATCTTCTTGAAGACGTTCTAAAAGCTTGAGGCCAATTTCATGGTGCGCCATTTCACGTCCTCTGAAACGCATCGTGACTTTAACTTTGTCACCTTCTTCTAAAAAGCGTTCAATAGCTTTACGTTTAACCATATAATCATTGGAATCAGTCACGGGACGAAATTTAATTTCTTTAATCGTGATAACTTTTTGATTTTTCTTTGCTTCAACGCGCTTTTTTTGTGCTTGATACTTAAATTTACCATAATCTAAAATTTTACAAACGGGTGGATCCGTTTGTGGAGAAACTTCAACTAAATCAAGCCCTAAACGTTGCGCATGTTTTACGCCGTCTTCAACACTCATAACGCCAAGCATTGTACCTTCAGGATCAATAACACGTACTTGACGTGCTCGAATTTCCCTATTGACACGGTACCCTTCATTGGGTGGTGTCTGATTCCCAGTTTGTGGTTTTATGTAACTTCTCCATTAAACATTAATACGAATAAAAACCTTCTACCTTAATTATTCACATAAGGTGGTTGGCTTTCAATATATATTCTCTCAATTGCCACATCTAATGCAAGGATTTCTTGCGCCTGTGATCCAAGTTTTCGTATAGCAACTGTTTTTTCAGCAGCTTCTTTTTTACCAATCACAAAAATATAGGGCATTTTAGCTAAACTATGCTCACGTATTTTATAATTAATTTTCTCATTACGCAAATCAAGTTCTGCGCGAATACCTTTATGTTGTAGCGCGTGATACACAATACGTGCTGCATCATCTTCAACGCTGGTTAAAGACGTCACCATGACTTGACATGGACTTAACCAAAGTGGAAATTTACCTGCATATTGCTCAATCAACACACCGATGAAACGTTCTAATGATCCTAAAATAGCACGATGCAATAAAACAGGCACATGTTTTTTACCATCTTCACCAATATAAGTGGCGCCTAATCGTTCTGGTAAAATAAAGTCAACTTGTAAAGTGCCTAATTGCCAATCACGGCCGATTGCATCCTTTAACACAAATTCAAGTTTTGGACCATAAAAAGCGCCCTCACCTGGATTTAATGTGTAATCAAGACCTACATCTTCAATAGCCGTTTTTAGCGCATTTTCAGCCTGATCCCAGACTTCATCACTACCTGCTCGCGTTTCAGGACGATCCGAAAATTTAATGCGCGGTGACGGGAATCCCATATCTTCATAAACTTTAGCCAAAAGAGCACAGAATTTTTTTGTTTCTGACGTAATTTGTTCAGGTGTACAAAAAATATGGGCGTCATCTTGCGTCATCGCGCGAACACGCAATAATCCATGTAAAGCACCTGACGCTTCATTCCTGTGGCATAAACCAAATTCGGATAAACGTAAAGGAAGGTCACGATAACTTTTAAGGCCCTGCTTAAAGATCTGAATAGCACCTGGGCAAGACATAGGCTTAACTGCAAAAGTTTTATGTTCAACTTCAGATATAAACATATGTTCTTGGAATTTATCCCAATGGCCTGAAGCTACCCAAAATGCTTTATCTAAAAGTTGGGGTGTATTTATTTCTTTATAATCAGCTTCTTTAAGGCGGTGTCGAATGTAAGTTTGCAATAATGTAAAGATTGTCCAGCCTTTAGGATGCCAAAAAACAACGCCAGGGCCTTCTTCTTGCATATGAAAAAGAGACATTTCACGGCCTAAACGACGATGATCACGTTTTTCAGCTTCTTCGATTTGATGTAAATAATCATCAAGTTCTTTTTGACTTGGCCAAACTGTCCCATAGATTCGTTGTAATTGTGGATTTTTAGGATCGCCGCGCCAATAAGCACCTGCAAGCTTCGTTAATTTAAAAGCAGTGCCCACTTTACTTGTTGAGGGAAAATGCGGCCCACGGCATAAATCAATAAAATTGCCTTGTCTATATAATGAAATATCTTCATGCTCTGGTAAGTCACGGATGATATCTGCTTTAAATTTTTCGCCTTCTTTTTCAAAGAAATCAATTGCTTTATTACGTGGCCAAACTTCACGGCTTAATTTTTCGTCACGCTTAACAATATCGCGCATACGTTCTTCAATTTTAAGAAGATCTTCAGGCGTGAAAGATGTTTCACGATAAAAATCGTAATAAAAACCATTCTCAATAGCAGGCCCAATGGTTATTTGTGTTTCAGGAAAAAGTTCCTTCACAGCTTCTGCGATCACATGTGCTGCATCATGTCGCAACGTCTCAAGCGCTTCAGGATGCGTAATCGTCAAAATTTCAATGGTACCATTCGTCGTGAGCTGGGTCGAAAGATCGAGTAAGGTGCCATTAAATTTCATAAGAACAGCAGCCTTAGAAAGGCTTTGACTTAAATTTTTGGCAATTTCAAATCCGCTTATACCTTCTGGGTATTCACGTTGAGATCCATCTGGAAACGAAAGTGTAATCATGGCTTCCTTCAAAACAGCTTCAAGCATATTGGCCTACATCTGTACGATAATTTAGAATATACATACTCTAACAAAAAAAACGTAAAAATAGGAGTATTAAATACATATTTTATCATAAAGATTGAACCATTTTTTTAATACCATCCTGATATGAAGAAGAGGGAGCCCATTTTAAAGCATCACGGATAGGCGTATCATCAAAAACTAATTCTTGCATAAATCGTTCTATTTTATGCCCTAATATGGGTGTTTTTACCATCAGATTCAACAAAAATTCAGGAAAAGCAAATAATTGTGATGGCATATTAAGCGATTTATACATTTCAGAAACAATCGCATTTAAAGGCAAATCATAATCTTTAACAAAATAAGTTTTATCCCAAGCCTTTGGATTATTTATAAGATTAAGAATTAAATCCAAAAAATTATCGATTGAAATAAGACTCTTCCTAGTAGCAATAGACTTAAAGGGTAAAGGTATTTTTTTTTGAACTAATTTTACAAGTGTTTCTAAATTACCTTTAACATGAGGCCCATAAATTAGGGGAGGTCTTAATATTGTGATTTTCATATCTTTTATAGATCTTAAATATTCTTCAGCCTTATATTTACTCTCACCGTAAAAAGACCACCTTAATCTCAAAGACGCTAATAATTCAGTTTGAGGCAATGATAAATCAAAAGGAAAGGCTGCAACAGAGCTTATAAAAATAAAATGTTTTACATTTTGCGCAAGTGCCGCATCTGCAATTTTTTTCGTTATTACGTAATTGGTATCAAAATATAATTTTTGCGTTTCAAGATTATTTTTATCATTCATTTGATGAACACGCGCAGCACAATGGATAATTGTTTTTTTATCTTTTAAAATCGCATTCCATTTTTGCTGATCATGAAAATCAGATATGATTAATTGCTGAAAAGTACTTGTTGTTTTTTGACGCTGAACACCATAAACATCGTAACCAGAACGCGTTAAAAACTCGGCCAAAGGTTTGCCAAAAAAACCATTGCTGCCTGTGACTATTATACTCACTTGGAACTTTCCATTTCAAAAATTTTTGATTTTAACAACAAAAGATCACGCCAAGATAATTGCTTATTTTGTGGTGACGTTAATAAACTTGATGGATGAAAACTAGGCAAAATCATAATATCTGGATTCATCGGATAAGGATGAAATTTACCGCGCAATTGGGTAATTCCCTGGGGTTTATTAAGAAGCGCATTTGTGGCAGTAGCACCCAATGTTACAATAATTTTAGGATTAATAAGCTTTATCATTTGATGAACAAAATGAATTACGTCTTCAATTTCTTGTGCACTAAATTGATGGTTTTGAGGTTTGTGCCAAAAAGTAACATTGCTCATAAAACAATGTGCCCGCGTAACGCTAATAAAACCCAGCATCCGGTCCAATAATTGGCCCACTATGCCCATAAAAGGTTTGCCTAATTGCACATCATCAAAACTTGGTGCATCACCTAAAATGAGCAAATCGGCATTGGGATTTCCATCTCCAAACACAAAGGTTGTTTCTGATTTTTCAAAAGAATTTTCTTTAAATTGTAAAAGCTGTTTTTTAAGTTCATCAATGTTTTGAGCAGGATTAAGAACTTTAACAGGTATTAATTTAACGTGATCAACAATTGGTTCAATATGTATTATTTCTTTTTTAGATTGAAAAGTATAATTTTTTTTGTTCTGCGGAATGGATGTAATAATTTCATTAATTTGCAAAATTTCATCATAAAAATGCAAAAGATTTGCACATTTTTTTGCTATCATATTGTTTGACATGGGTGTAGAATTCACTAAAATTGTTTTCCTTTGTATTTTAGAGCATTATCATGGATCAAGCACAAGACATAAAATTTTCATACATTCTGCCACTTTTGATGTTTGTGGTCATGTGTTGCGTCTTCTCAATTGATATTTATATCCCAAGTTTACCACAAATGGTAAGTTTTTTTGCAACAACCCAAGAAAAAGTACAATTTACAATCACGGCAGGTTTAATTGGATCAACGATATTAACAGTTTTTATTGGTCCTTTATCAGATGCTTTTGGTAGACGACGTTTGATTATTTTTTTTCAATTTTGTTTTGCTTTTATAACCTATCTTGCAAGTCTCGCAACGAGTGTTGAAATGCTTATCGTAGCTCGTGTTTTTCAGGGGATGTCAAATGTTGCAGGCATGGTTTTAAGCTTCGCCATTATTTCTGATGTTTCTCATGGTAAATCTGTTGCTATTCGATTTTCGTATATAACGACGACCATTACAACTTCTCTTGTATTAGCCCCTTTTATCGGCGGCATATTAGCAACTTATAATGATTGGCGTTATTGTTTTTGGTTATTAAGTTTAATGTCCTTCATATCTGCCTTGCTTCTATATTTTTTATTACCTGAAACAAATAAAATAAGAAAACCATTTTCAGTTCTAACAACAACTAAAAATTATCAAAAAATATTTACGCATAAGATTTTTTTAATGATTGTTTTTATCCCTTCTATCATGATTGGGGCACATATCGCCTTTACCGCGTCTTCCTCTTTTTACTACAAAGAAGTTCTTAATATCTCGCCTTTTGGTTTCGGTATCTATCAAGCAATTATTATGAGTTCTAATTCAGTTTTTAACTATATTTCTAGTTTTGTTATTCATCGTTGGGGTGAAAAAAGAACGATTGAAATAGGCATGGGTATTACTGTTGTTGGCGCAATTGTTTTTTTAATAATTACCTTCGTCTTACCTTTTTCTGCAATTGCAATAACATCTGCAATGGTTCTTTGCAGTGGAGGCTTAGGGTTTATGCTTTCATCCTTATCCGCTGAGTGTTTTTCACTTTTCAGCAAAGATGCATCTGGCGCTACATCATCTGCTATGTCACTTATTCGTGGCATTGTATTTGCCTTAATTTTATCAGTCACATCCGTTCTTTATGATGGAGAATTAATAGTGCTTTCAGGCTGTATTGCTGTTGTTACGTTTTTGTCTCTATTTTTGTATCTTTTTGTCCTTAAATTAAAAAGAAATCAAACGTAATTTTTATTCTTTTTTAATTTTTTCTAGGTACAATTGTATAACAAGACATGTATCATGGTGAATTAAATGAGAGCGTTTTATACAATTATGATTCTTTCAATTTCATGCATTAGTTTCTCATATGCTGATGAATGCAGTAATATTAAAGCTAAAATTCAAAATATTAGACAAGAACGCGAAAGAATCGTCCAAAGAATGCGTAATGATATTTCTGACCAAGATTTAGAAGAATTTCGTAAAAAACTAAAAGATTTAGAGCGCGAACGTCAAGATCTAGTCGCTAGAGGATTTGAGCAAAATTGTTTTGTATGGGAAGGCTGATAGTAAATAGTCATTTAACTATAGTGTTATCACTTTAGGTTAAGAGAGAAATGATGAGTGAAGTGTAGTCTCTTTCTACATGAACGAAAAATGACGCTCTTTTAACCTAAATGAATAATGTTATAAAATAATAAAACTTGATCAACACTCTCTAACATGGAAGAATTATAAAAGAATAAATTTTAAAGGTCAAGGAATGCGTCTATTTTTTCATCTATTAACGTTATGTTACTTTCTTAATAATCCCTCTATGCTTTATGCAAATGGATCTTCAGATGATGATGAGTTGTTTTTTAGCCCCTATGATGGATCTGATATTGAAAGTGATGATACTGTAAAAATTTATAGCAGTGATTCCGAGACGAGTAAAGAAACACCTAAAAACGATTCTTATTTACACCTTATTAACAATTTATTTCACATTGAAAGACTGGCTAGATCTGCAGATTTGCCACAAAAAAATGCTCAATCAAACTTTTTTCCTGATAATGAAAAAATTTATAATTTTTTAAAACAAACCGCAACAATAAATGATATTCTTACTGATAAATCAAATCATGAAATACTCAACGAAAGCTTTCCCGATAATTCTCATGAAGTAGAAAATTACTACACATTTCTTTTAAAATTTTTTAATGTATATCCTTATAGCATCCGATTTGAAATAAGCACTTTTAGACAAATCCTTAATTCAATATTCGATACTCTCCCAATAGAATCACAAACTTATTTAATACAAAATACACAATTAGATTCATTAACTTTAGATAGGGTGGTCTTAAAACTTGAGGAAGCAAAAGAGATAAACATTACTAAAAATCAATTTATCAAAGAATTAGAAATTATTAATCAAATTTTAATTCAATCAAGTGTTTTTTTTCATGCTCTTTTAGAAAGTGAAACCCCTCTACAATTTAATGAACGAGAAGCTTCTTCAGACGAAGATCAACTTCTTGCTAATGCAATAATACTTGGATTTGCTGAAGAAGACGGAGATGCTGACGACGAATCATTTTTAAGAAACCTTTCTTCAGATGACGAAGATACTTTGAAGGCTAGAGATATAATTCATAGGTTTACAAAAGAAAACAAGCATTCCAATGATGAAGAGTTGGACGCTGCCACAATCAGATTTTTAGATGAACAAGATCAAGAATTTTAGGAATATATATCAACTTAAAACTAGTTTTATTTTCAAATGAGTCATGAATAATCATATGAAATCACAATCGATTGAAATCAAACCTTTTACTAAACACCATATTCCTGAGATTGTTTCAGGTTTTGAAGCACATCTTTGGCCAAAACCCATTGAAACATTTGAAACCTATTGGCGCGAACAAGAAAAGAGTGAACGTTTAATATGGCTCGCTTATTATGACAATTTATTTGCTGGATACATCACGATTAAATTTGAATCTTACTACAAACCCTTTCATGATAAAAATATCCCAGAAATAATGGACCTTAATGTATTACCGCCGTTTAGAAATAATGGAATAGGATCAACTTTATTAGATCACGCAGAAAATGAAGCTTTTAAAAAAAGTAATATTATTGGCCTAGGTGTTGGTCTTTACAAAGATTATGGTTCTGCTCAAAAAATATATGTAAAACGTGGATATGTTCCAGATGGTCTAGGTGTTACTTATAATTATCTTCCTGTAATGCCTGGAACCAATGTCTGTCTGGATGATGATCTGATTTTATGGTTCATAAAAAGAAGGCCAATAGATTGATTCATAACCTATCGTATGATTTCTAAATCTTTTGAATAAAAAATATCAAGAACATTGTTCGACGTCATTTCATACCCTTTAATATAAGGTTTAACCAAACGGGACCTAACCGCATGATATAATGGAATCAGCGCATGTTTGTCTAAAAGCATTTTTTCTGCATTACCCATCAAAATCGCCCTCTCATCCAAATTATTCGTCATTGATGCTTTTTTCATAAGATTATCGTAAGTTAGAGAGCTATAAGCTAAATCATTTAATCCTGTATTAGAAATAAGCGTTTCTAAAAAAGTATATGGATCATTATAATCGCCAATCCAACCAGCTCCACAGATTTCAAAGTTTTTTTTCTCGAAACGTTCTTGTAAAAATACTTTTGATTCCATATTGTGAAGAGTCACTTGAATCCCAGGTAAATATTGTTTCCACATATTAACGACTGCAACTGCGATTTTTTTATAATTTTCATTTGTTTCAAATGAAAAAGTTATATTCAGAGGTCTTTTTTCTGAGTATCCGGCTTCCTTGTATAAGGCTTTAGCACGCTCAATACGATCATTCATAGGTGTATCTTTGAATGCAACAGATTGTGGTCGCGCATTCGCCGTATTAGGTGGCACAAAGCCATATGCTGGTATTTCGCCTGCTGCAATTATTTTTGCAGAAAGTATCTCGCGATCAATAACAAGAGAGAGCGCTTCACGTACTTTCTTGCTTTTACCTAAAGGTTCTTTAGCTAGATTAATACCATAATAAAAAGTTGTAAGATAAGGTTGTGTTTTTAAATCTTTACTTAACTTTGAATCTTCTTTCACTTGTTTGAAACGGTCAGATGACAAGGTAAAAGTTAAATCTAATTCATTTGCTCTATATTTTTTTAGGATAGTATTTGCATCTTCTATTGGATAATATTGTACTTTGTCAAGTTTGACATGTTCTCGATCCCAGTAATGTAGATTTTTTGAAAGTGTAATATATTCATTAAAACGTCTATCAGAAAGAACGAAAGCGCCGTTTGAAATAAGATTACCTGGTTTAATAAAATCTGAGTCTCCAAATTTTTCATAAGAAGCTTTATGAAAGGGAAAAAAGGATGGATGCAAAAGTGCGTTTAAAAAATAAGGCGTCGTGGCTTTAAGCTTAACCTCAAGAATATGATCATCAATCGCTTTCACACCTAATTGAGATAAATCTATGATCTTGCCTTTATTTATTTGTTCAGCGTTTAAGATAGGATAATGAATGAAGGCATAAGTAGAGGCGGTTTTTGGATCTAGTACATGCTGCCAGGCAAAAACAAAATCATGTGCAGTGAGCTTATCGCCATTAGACCATTTAATGTCTTTACGTAAGTGAAAGCGATATAATTTCCCATCATCTTCAATATCCCATTTTTCAGCATTTCCTGGGATAATTTTTCCATCCTGATTGCACAATATAAGGCCTTCATAAAGATCTCGCATAATAAAATAGGATAAAACATCACAAGATTTCGCTATGTGGAGGGAATCTGGTTCTGCATCTAAACTACGTTTTAAAATTTGAACATCTTTTTTATTAGCCTTAAGATCAGCATCAACCAAGAAGACACTTAGTATAATAGTTATTAAAATTGTAAATAATTTCTTCACAATTCCCTCTAATTTTTTTAACGTTTCTTTAACAAAATAAAGTTAAATTACTATAATTATCTTCATATATTTCCTGGAAGTGATATAAAATTTTATGATGATCTAATTTTGTGGTTCAAAAAAAAAGAGGCCAAAGCCCCCTTTTTTATATAATGCCTTCCAAAAGAAGGCAATTAGTTTAATTATTCTGAACTTGATTCAGATTCTACAAAAGAAACTGGTACAGATGCTGAATTTTCAGGTATCTCCTCTCCCAATGGCATAGCTTGTGGAATAACCTGAGGCATGCCTTGTGGCATTTCCATAGGAACGCCTTGAGGCATACCAGTGCTTTGTTTTCCTTGAAGCATGCTCTCAATCCCTTTAGAAAGACCTTGAACATCTGTTGAAAGTTTACTTAAATTCAACGTATCAATGATAGCGGACACAGATTTGTAACGATTTTTAAGTTTTTCTTTAAATTCAGGTGAATCAAATTTAACTGTTAATTGAAGCGCTGTTAATTCTTCTTCAACAAGCTTCGTCAATTCTTGTCCTTTTTTTATCCATTCTTTTGGATTTTGTTGTAATGCAAATCCCATTCCAAGGCCAATAATCTCTTGAGTGTATTGCGCAAGAACAGCAGGATCTTTAAGTGCACTGAAAAGAGGTCCTAAAATCCAAGTGAGCATAAAATCATATTGCTTTTGCATAACAGGTTTTTGATAAATTTCAATAAGCTCTTTTAATTCAGCTTCTGTAAAATGCTTTGCAGCTTCTGCAATCATTGGTTTTTTAATAACATTCATCACAGGTTGAATAAATTGCATCAAATATTCATTAGCCTTTGCCAAAGTTTTATCAAAGGGTTTTGCAGGCATATCAAGCCCTTTAAACTCTTCCTCAAGGGGAGCTAGAAATTTACGAATGTCAGGAAATGTTAGTAATTTTGAAACTTCTAAAAATTTATCAGCCAATTGAACCTTAGAACCTGTTGATTCAGCTATCTCTGTTTTAGCATTTGCAGGCGCATCTTTGCTGCCCATCGCATTGCTTTGATTTATTGATGTAAAGGTTAAAAGTGAAAAACATATGATGGATGTTAACTTACGATTCATTTGGCTCTCCTTAAGAAATATACGTCATGTTAAAAGATATAGTTTTTTTGTCAACGCTTATTAAAAATCTTCACTTAAATTAAACTTCATCCATTCTGGTATAAAAGGATGAATTATTGTGCCTGAAGATTTTATTACACCTTTATTGTTGATAAGCTCTTTAAGATATTCCAATCTAAAAAGGCCTAACCCTATGTTAGAACTGACTGATTTTATTTCACCTGCACTATTTTCAAGAAGATGCACAACATCACCTATAATGGGCGTTGTACCGATATAAGAAAAAGGTAAAAGTCTTTTACGCACCAATCCCCTATATTTAGTTCTTGCCGTTAGTTCTTGTCCTAAATAGCACCCTTTTTCCCAATCAATAGCACCCATATCGTCAAAACCATTTTCAAGTAAAATAGCCTTTCCTGATTGTAGATCGCGTGCGCCATCAGGAATACCCAATTTCATACGATGTTCATCATAATCGTCGAGTGATTTTTCCATAAAGGAATTTTGTTTTAAAAACGCATCATTTTCTAAATAAGCACGCCCACCGAGCATATTTAATCTAGGATCTTTAAAAATGATCCCTTCACTTATTTCTAAAATCGTTTGATTATCAGCAAAATTAAATAGATGTGACCAATTTTTACCCCATATTGCATATATCTTATGAGATTCAATAGGTTGCAATATAACTTTTTGTCTTAATTTATAAAGGGTCAATTTTTTCTTGAAATCTTCAAAACTTTCTTTGAAAGAATCCATCCAAATGTCACCTTGAAACAATGTGATCAATAGATCTTCTAAAAATTTACCCTGAGGTGTCAGAAAAGCCGCATAAATTGGCTTCTGTTGGGTTAAAATGCGCGCGTCATTACTTATAAGACCCTGCAAAAATTCAATTGTATCGACACCTGAAATTTTCAGAATTTGTCGATAGTCCAATCGTGTATAAAATAAGCCCATATATCTGTAAACTTAATGTCCCGAAAACTATGCAACGATGTTTGGATGAAGTTCGCTCTGAAAGTGATCTATTTGAACTTTAATATTCTTCTTGACTTGTTGTAAGCGTGCCAATTGCAATTGATTTGAAGGCGACGTTTTAATGAATTTCTGAATTTCTTCATCGATTTTTTTGTAAGAATTTTTTAAAACTGACAGCTTGCGCATAAGATCCTCGCCATCATCTAGAGGCGAAAGCTCAAAAAAAGAAGTCGATTGAACAGATGTTAACATGATATTTTTACCCTTTTTTAACTAATTTGTGGTATCTTTGGTTACAGTGACTCTCTATCCTCATTTGACAATATTTAGAGTTAAAATGCAAGAAAAAAATAAAGACATAATGAAACAGCATTGTTTACACTAAAAAAAATTAAATTTTGTTAAAATTACAAGTAATATGGACAAAAAATGGCTTATATTATTCCGATGATTCCTTTTGAAATGCTTGTTTTTGGAGGCGCAGGTGATCTGTCAATGCGTAAACTTATGCCGGCACTTTTCCATCTTCATTGTGATAATCGACTTCCAATTCATGGAAAAGTATATTGCTTAGGCCGCGAAAATTTATCAAAAGAAGATTTTATTCAATCTATTTTTGATATGCATCAACCCCTTTTTGCAGAACAAAAAGAAAAAGTTGATTCTTTTTTTGAACGTATTCATTACATTCAATTTGAAGCGCTGAATATTGAATCCTACAAAAAAATTAAAACAATATTATCAAGCGATACTGAACTGGCGCGCATTTTTTATTTAGCAACGCCTTCTTCACTTTTTGGTCCCATTTCGCAGAATATTTCACTTGCGGATTTAATGACTAAAAAATCACGCGTCGTTGTTGAAAAACCTTTGGGCCATGATTTAGCCTCGTTCCAAAAAATAAATAATCTTATTTGTGATGTTTTTCAAGAAAGTCAAATTTATCGTATTGATCATTATTTAGGCAAAGAAACAGTACAAAATTTAATGGCGTTACGTTTTACGAACACACTTTTTGAATCTATGTGGAATCGCTCCTACATCAGCCATGTTCAAATCACCGTTGCAGAAACAATTGGCATTGAAGGACGTCATCAATTTTATGACCAATCAGGCGCCTTACGTGACATGGTTCAAAATCATTTGTTGCAACTTTTATGCTTAGTCGCAATGGAGCCGCCATCAAATGCAGAGGCCAATACGATTCGTGACGAAAAGTTACGTGTTCTTAAAGCGTTAAGACCCATTAAAGATCAAGATGTTATTACGCATGTTGTTAGAGCGCAATACAAACAGGGCAACATACAAGATGTAAACGTAAAAGGATATTTGGAAGAGCAAAATATACCCCAAACAAGCACAACCGAAACTTTTATTGCCCTTAAAACCTATATTGATAATTGGCGATGGGCTGGCATTCCTTTTTATCTACGTACAGGTAAACGTTTACATAATCGATATTCTGAAATTGTCATTCAATTTAAAAAAGTGCCCCATCTTATTTATCCATCAAGTGTTGGTATTATTGAAGAAAATAGATTAGTGATACGGCTTCAACCAGATGAGGGCATCAAATTTAAATTAATGTCTAAGACCCCTGGCCCTGGTATGAATCTGGTGCCCGTATACCTAAATTTAAATTTTGCCGAAACTTTTAATGAGCGTTATCCAGATGCCTATGAACGCCTTATCATGGATGTTGTGCGCGGCATTCCAACCCTATTTATGCGTAAAGATGAGGTTGAAGAAGCATGGAAATGGACAGAAAATATTCTTAATGCATGGCAAGAATTATCACCGCCGCTAAAAACATATCCCGCAGGCACTTGGGGACCTACTTCATCTATTGCGCTTATTGAGCGAGATGGGTTTACCTGGCATGAGGACATATAATGCCTATTGTAAAACATTATTTTAATAATGAAGACAAACTTACCCAAAAAATTTATACGGATTTCAAAAAAGAACGTCAAAAAATAAATTCACTTAATCAAGTTGTAGCGCTTGCTGGAGGATCTACACCTGAAAAATTATATACATTATTAGGTCAAGAAGATTGGAATAATGTGTGTTTTACTTTAAGCGACGAAAGACTTCTTGCTCACAATCATATTGGACGAAATGAAACGTTGCTTTATCAAACGCTTTTTAAAAATACCCCTAATCCAGATTTTTTTAGTTTAGCACCTCTTAATTTTAATCAACAAACACTAGAAAAATCATTGAATGAAGCATGGCTCAGCCAAAATAAAAAATTGCATCTTGTTTTGTTAGGCATGGGTGAAGACGGTCATATCGCTTCTCTTTTTCCACCTCAGGAATATGTTGAAAACGACCCAAAAATATTCATTGAAACGAAAGGGCCCATGCCTTTTCCCAATCGCATAGGCTTAAGTTTTAATGCATTATGTGAAACATCTATAATTTTTCTTTTTATAAAAGGCGCAAAAAAGAAAGAAATTTTAGAGAAAGCATTATTAAAAGAAGATACAAATTTACCCATTTCAATTCTTTTAGCACATAGTAAAAAATCAATTCATGTTTATTGGGCAGAATAAAATATACAGAATAAAACACTATGAAAAAACTAAAATTTAGCATAATATGTCCTTGAATTTAAAGTCACGGGTGCGTAGCTCAGTTGGGAGAGCAGCTGACTCTTAATCAGCGGGTCCTAGGTTCGATCCCTAGTGCGCCCACCATTTTTTCATAAAACATTGCTCGGATTATTTCAAAGTGTGGGTAGGAAGATAAGTGGTGAGCAAACGGAGTGTATTCTTCATACATGAGTATAGTAAATCCCGAAATCTGACGCCCTCCACAATTTGAAAGAATTTGAGCATATGAGAATTATAGCAGGCCAATTACGTGGACGTTCCCTCGTCTCACCACAAACTGAATCAATTCGACCCACAAGTGATCGTGTTAGACAAGCAGCTTTCAATATTATTGAACACAAATTAGATTTTTCTTTTGCTGACAAAATTATATTAGATATTTTTGGTGGCACGGGTGCTCTTGGATTTGAAGCTCTTTCGCGAGGCGCTCAATCTGTCACCTACTTTGATACATTAAAAGAAGCACATCTGGTCGCACGTCAAAATGCTGAAAATCTTAAACTTATTGATAAAATAATTTTTAGACAAATGGATGCGCTCAATCCGCCAATGGCCTCCCATCCTGTTGATTTTGTTTTTATGGATCCACCGTATAATATGCAACTTGCTGAAAAAGCACTTATGGCGTTTAAATCAAAAAATTGGTTTAAGAAAGAAACCTATTTTATGGTCGAGGAATTAAAAAATGTTAATCCCAACTGGCCTGATTTTTTAACTCAAATAGACGAACGTGTTTACGGTAAAACAAAAATTATTTTTTTACAAATTAAAGAAGAAACTTAATTTTTCCAAAGATAACAACATGTTTATTGAACTTTAGCTTTAACTTTTCCATCTTTGAATCGAAGCATTACATTGTCATTTTGTTTAATATTTTCAACGCTTGTAATTGTTTTGTGATCCTGGTTTTCAACGATTACAAATCCGCGGTTAAGTGTATTTTCATAAGAAAGTGTCTTTAATAAAACTGCATTTTGCTGCGTAATATTGATTTTGTCTTTCATCAATTGCGACACGTTTTTTGTCATCGCTTTTTGATAAAGATTTAAATTTTCATGATTTTTTTGGATATTATTAACAATAGAAGAGGGTTTTAAAAATCCTGCAATTTGTTTAAACGCATTTGTTTTAAATGTTATTGTTTTTTCATAAGATTCTTTGAATGTTTTAAATAAATTTTTTGCTTCTTGTTCCATCAATTGCACCTTATGTTTAGGATGTAATATTTTGTGACTAATAGCTTGAAAAGTATTAGTTTTTTCAGCCATTAATAAACGAACAGAATGTTGAAGTTTTTCACTATATAGATCTAATTTTTGATTTTTTTCATCAAATTTGGATAATACTTGTTTTAAATGTTTGGTGATATTGGTTAAATTTAATGTGTGAATTTGTACTTTTTTACGTGCAGAATGACTTGCCCTGAATTGTAAATGCACCAATTTTTCATAAAGCTCTTGCCTAACGGGTACTGCCATTTCAGCTGCAGCACTTGGCGTTGGTGCACGCAAATCTGAGGCGAAATCAATTAAAGTCGTATCCGTTTCATGACCGATGGCCGAAATCAAAGGAATGCTTGAATTTGCAGCCGCACGTACTACAATTTCTTCATTAAAGGTCCAAAGATCTTCAATAGAACCACCGCCACGCGCAACAATTAATAAATCGGGTCGTAAGCCGGACGTGGTGCTTAATTGATTAAAGCCGTTGATGGCTGCTGCTATTTGATCTTTTGCGCCTTCCCCTTGCACAAGACAGGGCCAAACTAAAACGCGGCTGGGAAAACGATCTTGAATCCGATGCAAAATATCACGAATGACAGAACCTGTTGGCGATGTAATAACACCAATAATTAAAGGCAAAAATGGAATAGGTTTTTTACGTGCTGGATCAAATAATCCTTCAGCGAGTAGTTTTTGCTTTCTTTTTTCAAGCAAAGCAAGAAGAGCGCCCTCACCCGCAAGTTCCATCGAATCAACAATAATTTGATATTTCGACCGTCCAGGAAAAGTTGTAATTTTTCCACGACAAATAACCTCTAACCCATCTTCAGGATTAAAAGGAAATTTAAGGGCCGTACCACGCCAAGCGACCGCATCTAATATCGCGTCTTGATCTTTGAGTGTAAAATAAACATGGCCTGATGTTGCACGTTTAAAACCCGAAATTTCACCCCGGACACGCACTAAAGAAAATTGATCTTCAACGGTTTTTTTGAGTGCAGAAGACAGTTCAGAAACAGAAAAAATAGGAAGATTATGTTCGTTTAAATATAGCATCTAATTTATAATATATCCCTAGCCTAGTAAGATAGTACCAAAATAATACTACAATCAAAAGAAAAACAAATGAAATACGTATATTTTATTAAGATATGTCATAAACGCACCACAAATCTCGTGACCTCAAATTATGAGCTAATGTATCAGTGTTCTAAAAAAAAATAAAAACTGACTATACATTAATAAAACTATTGATTTTTATACTATTTAACATTGTCTTTATGATAAATAGATTATTTTCTTGACATGACAGCAATATTGTCATATTGTGACTTCATATTAAAATGTATTAATTTATTAAAAGGAAGTTAAAATGAGTAACAAACTAATATTATCTACAATTTTTGGCTTGACGTTATTGTGTCAGTCTACAGATTCCTATTCTGTAAATTGGCCCGTTATTGATAGCACAAAACAATATCATGACGCAGTTATCAAAAAATTTATTGCCAATGCGAAAAATGAAAGATCTACTTTTCAATATATAGGTCATCAATTTAAAGTTCGTGGCGGCAATAATTATGGCATCGATCAAAATTATGATTTGTTTAATCATATCGATATATTAGAAAATGCGTATTTAAGTGGTCATCACATCAAAATTAAGCCAACAGCCACGGAAAATGTATACAAAAATTTTGAAGAACGTTGTCAATATAAAATCACTGTAGACGGCCAAACTTTTATCGAAGGCTTCCGCGTTTATAATGCTGATAGCGATATTGCTCAACCACAACAACCAATCGTTGCCGATCTATTGCCAAGTGTAAGCGAATCACTTGTATCAGGCTGGTATGATAGACCTCTTGGACGCGGTGCCCCTACAAATGTTGATCATACTGATGTCAAAAAATTACTTAATACATACAAAAACCACAACATCTTGAAACATGCGTTTAACTATATAAAAGCTGCTGATCTTGCTGATATTCAAGACCCCATTCTTTTTGCTGATTATATTCAAAAACATGGTCAAGTGTCAGCTAATGATGTTATCAACGCAATGAACGAAGATAAAGCTCTTCTTCAAAGAGTAAAAAACTTACGCGTTGTTAGTGAGGGGGATGAAGAACGAGGACTTGATTTTGGCAACCAGCTTTCATATCCAATAGAATACATGAATGACGCCATTAACTTAATCAGAAATTATCCATCTCTTTTAAACGGAAAATTACATGATGATTTAAAATCCGCCAAGGGTGGTGATGCGCATGCGCTTTTACAAGCACAATTTTACATTGCAGCCGTTCAATCTTCTCAAAATGGATATAAACAACAATTTAGTGCTCTTATTTCTAAAATAGGCGGATTATTCCATAAAAATTTACCTAGCAAAGAAAATGCGCGAAACATTCTTAAGAAAACCTATCTTTGTGTTGATGGTATTCTTTATACACCAGCACATAATTATGTAAAACATGGTGACGTTGTCAAAAAAATTAAACAAGAAATTGCTAATTTGCCAAACAATATGCAGGCGCCTGGCGTTTACGAAAATATTTTTACAGATTGTTCTGGCTTGTCCATTATGGTCTTACGCAAACTCTTCCCTCATAATGACTGGATTCAAAATGAACGCGCCATGTCATGGCATTTTGCTGCCGCTTATGATTTTCTTAACAATGAAAATGCAGGCTATGAATATTGTTACATCAACGGTAATAAATTAAGAGTTGGTGGAGATTATTACAAAGATAATTGCAACATGGGCATTGCTAAAAAATTAGCTAAAATGTTAAAACCTGTGAACTATTACGCGAATCGTAAAGCAGGCGATATCCTTGTTCAACGCCATACCAATGGTAGTGAAGGACATGTGATGACGATTGTAGATCCATTTCCGAACCCACATAATTCAAACGAAGTAATTATTGCTGAAATGACGCGATGTTCAGGCAATTATCATGGCTTAGTCTTTAGAAAAATGTGGTTCAAAGAACCAGGAAATTCTCGTCTACGTATCCTAAGACCAATATCAAACTAATAATTTAAATAAATATGATGGGCTTCAATAGCCCTTCATACATGATAATGAAAAATCCTTTTTGACTTAAGTGTTGAAAAGGATTTTTTATTAACTTTAAATCAATAAATATAATTTTTATTGTAAATATATTGACATTTATTAAAAATAAATATAAAATTACTTTATTATTAATTTAAATATAAAATATAGGAATTTAAAATGCGTAAAAAAATATTGCTATCTGCTGTTTTGAGTTTGACGTTATTGTGTCAATCTACTAATTCTTTTGCTTGGGAATGGCCAGTTGTTGATAGCACAAAGCCATATCACGATAAAGTTATTCAAAAATTTATTGCCAATGCAAAAAATCAACGAACTGATTTCCAATATATTGGACATTTATTTAAAATTCGTGGTGGTACTTATGATTATGTAAGTAAAAATAATGAGTTATATCTTAAAGCAGACATATTAAACAATGCTTTTCAAAATGGTAAACGCATCCAAATTAAACCTACAAGCTCAGAAGAAGTTTACTCTAATTTTAAGAAAAATTGTTTATATAAAATTATTGTAGACGGCAACATTATTGTCAGTGGTTTTGTTGTTTATAATGCTGAAAATGATATTGTTCAACCTCCGCAAGTAAATCATAATAATAATGCTCATAATATTGTTCCCCAAAACAACAATAATAACAATGCAGCACCGCAACAATCTCCACGCGTAAATCAAAACGTTAATATTGCAAATATACCAAATCCTTTTGAGAGGATGAATCCTGAGAGTGTACTTAAAATTAAAAACATTGTTCAAGGATTTCAACAAGCGGGACAATTAAGTGCAGCAACTAACATTGTTAAAATTGAAAAAGGAAGAGGCGCTGAAGCTAAGCAACTAATCTATGCAACGGATGGTCAACAAAAATTAGTTATAAAAGTTATGAACTCCAGAGGATCTTTTGAAGCTGCAAAAAAAGGAAAAACTGATGAGTTAAACTTTATTAACAACCTTAATCAAATGGCTTCAAATAATAACCTTGTTATTCCAAAAATAATTGTAGGACAAGAATTGATTCAAGTCGGAAATGATTATGCCGAGCTTCAAATATTGGCTAAAGGAAAACCCATCGGAACAATAGATATTCACGATATGAGCGATAATGATGTAAAGGCAATGTTTAAAGCTATAGGAACACAAATGGGTAATCTTGATCGTTTGCTTATAGCAAATCATATGCCCTTGTTGGAGCATCCTGATGGACATCCTCACAATTTCTTTTATGATAAAGGAACAAAAGAATTTTCATGGATTGATGTTGCTGGTGTATCGCATCCTAACAATGACCAAGCTGCTCAAATGGGAGATGGTTCTCTTTTTTCTCAAAAAGTTATAGATAGGCTTATAAATCGTGTCTTTATTCCTAATGGCGAAGGTCTTGATTGGGTAAGCAACAAAGATGTTTTTATTTCTGAATATGACCAAGATTACTACACTGATTTATTTAATCACATAACTCTACAAAAAATCTCGACTATAAAAAAAGAAATAAGAAATGGTAGTACAGAGCCTAAAGATATTATTGAATCTATTTTAAAATTAATCCCAAAATTTTCACTTGCTGTTAAAAGTTTGGGTGAAGGGTACGTCCTTTCTTATCCTGAAGGTAAAAATTACTATAATAAGAACGTAAAATATGGTCAATTATACAATTATCTTCAAAATGCTAATGAGTTTCGAAAAATGATTGGTAAACCTGAAAAACCGATTTTTGATTTATTAGTTCGTTAAGCTTAATACTTAATTTTAAAATGACTTAACAAAACAGGAGTCCTTTTTTTATAAACGGACTCCTAAACTTTACTGATTCCAACGGATTTCAATAGTAACAGAATTATAATCACCATTTTTATCTTGCAATGTTAAAGTATAAAAACCTTCATCTTTAGGCAAAAATGTTAATTTTTTTTGAAACACATCGATATGTTCCAATGAATTATTAACGTATAAACGGTACGGTTTTTGACCTCCCTTAAAACGAATAGGCACTATATCGCCTTTCCTAATCATCAACAAAGAATCTTTCTGTGGAAAACTCATTTCAAATTTTGTTGCAATTACTTCTTTTTTAGAGACAAGCACGTGCTGTTTTAAAAGGGGTTTCAATTTAAAAGAATTTGGTATTTCATTGATTGAAACGTTTGATGAATGATTGTTAGATTTTGGCAATATATCAAAGACTTGCCTTAATATGGGCACAGCCAATTCAAAGCCTGTTTTTTCATTCAATGACCCTTCTTTAGGCATTCCTACCCAAACACCAATTGTATATTGATCATTAAAAGCAAGGGCGAGGGCATCACGATATCCATAAGATGTCCCTGTTTTGAGCGCAATTTTTTGATTATTTAGAAAAGAAAAAGGATTTTTTTCTAAAATTTCTTTGACCTTGATAGCTGAACTTGGATAAAGCAAAAATTTAGGCGCAGCGACTGTTTGGTTTTGCACATAATGAATATCAAAAGCTTGACCTTCTGTTGCAAAGGTACTGAAAATTTTAACAAGATCAACAAGCTTTAAACCAACACCACCCAAGGCCATTGAAAGATTGGGCTTAACATCTTTACTTTGAAATTCAGGATTAATGCCAATGGACTTTAAAGCTGCATAAAAACGAATGGGGCCCAATAAATTGAGAAGCTCCACAGACGGTATATTAAGCGATAATTGCAATGTTTCACTTGCCGACATAATCCCGTGATAGGCTCGATCAAAGTTATGAGGTGCATAGGCGCCAAAATGCTTTCGTTCATCACGGAATAATGTTTCTGGTTCAATAAGGCCCTCATCAAAGGCTAACCCGAAAATAAGCGGTTTCAACGTTGATCCAGGAGACCGTATCGCTTGGCAGAAATCATTTTGACCTAATCGATCCTTATTAAAAAAATCTGTCGATCCAACATAAGCCACAATTTCATTTTTTTGATGATTATGGATAATGGCACATGCATTTGCAATTTTAGGAATGTTTTGAGACGTTTCTTTCAAAAGATGAATTAACTTTTCTTGAATTTGTTTATTTAAAGTTGTTTTAATTATTTTTGTTTCATCATGCAAACTATACGCTAAATGTGGTATTAAATTAGGGAAAATATGGCGTTTGGACGGTATTTTATCTTGAATGGCTGCTAAATATGTTTTTTCATCCAAAAATTTTTTCTGATGGAAAGCAGCAAGCGTTTGATTTCTTTTTTGTAAAGCTTGATTAGGATATCGATCAGGCCTTAAACGCGTAGGGGATTGTGGAATGGATATAAGCAATGCAATTTCTGACATTAATAAACGATCAGGTTCTTTTTTAAAATAAGCAAGACTCGCTGTACGCACACCTTCTAAATTACCACCAAAGGGAACAAGATTCACATAAAATTTTAGAATTTCTTTTTTTGAGCAATGATATTCAAGTTGAAAGGACCTAAAAACTTCAATAAGTTTTGATGGATATGTTCTGGGGCGGGGCTCAAGCAATCGTGCAGTCTGCATCGTTAAAGTTGAAGCACCTGAAAAAATTTTACCTTTTGTGATATTTTGAAAAATTGCACGTATTATTGCTTTAAAATCAACACCATAATGCGTATAAAAATTTTTATCTTCTTTTTCGATGAGGTATTTTAAATAGTTTGGATCAATTTTATTAATATCAATAGGAATCCGCCATTGATCGTCATTCGTTTTAAGGCAATGAATTAATTTTCCATTTATATCTTCAAACAACAGAGAATGATCTTCAAACCGATTTAAATTGAGCGGAAAATAGGTATCAAGAATACGAAAAATAGTAAAACTAGTGATGCTTAGGAAAATAAGAATAAGGAAGAATTTTTTTAAAAATTTCATTATGTATCTTTTAAAGTAGGGTTAAAACATTTCCACCTTAAAAGATTATCGACATAAAGGAAAGAAAAAGAGGCCTAAAAAGGCCTCTAGAACAAAACTAAAGTTTTACTTTAATCCCTAAAGAAAGTGGCAACCCACCAATTTTCCCACGATTTCTTGAAAAGTCTTGTTTAAAATCAACTTTACCTGAAGATGTAGTTTTGTTTTTAATTTTCTGTCTGAGGCGTCCAGAGGATGTTTCAATCTTAGTAATAAAAGATACATTTTCGGATACAGGTACTTCAAATCCAGCGTCAACGCTCAAGCTTAAAGAATTTTTGTACTTAGCCCATAATCCACCAATAGCAACACCAATAAATGGTCTGAAATAATTATGCGCTTGGAAATAATATCGTGTTCCTAAATAAGTACCAAACACATTTACGTCTTTTGATGCAAATTTAGGGTGAATCCATGCACCATTTAAAAGATTAATACGATCATAAGTTTGTTTTTTTCCATCAATTTTAAAATAAGTAAATTTGGCTAAAATTTCCCAATTTTCCATAACACCATAAGAAGCTTCTAAAGATGGTCTAAATGATGCGTTCTTAGATCTAAGTTTATTTGTTTGAAAAAATGATTCCTTAGTGGTGTGAAATACACCTGGAGCAGTTTGAGTCGAATGAGTATAATTACCTTTTGTGTAAATATCGTACTGTGACTTTGATTTCGTCAATGCCATACCCGCAAATCCTGAAAAAGAAAATTGCCCTTTTTGAATTGAAGCTGGCATTGTGTCGGCCGTTAATAAACTAGTTGAAAGCAAGAAACTGCCCAAAGTAGTTAGAATTGTTTTTTTCATTTCAAAACCCTTAGATTGATCAAATATCACATATAACATTAATTTTAGGACAGGTCTACTTAAGAAAATTGTATCATTTTTATGTCAATAAAGCTTATATATATGAACAACAAAGGCAGTTTTTATCTTTTAAAAACAATAAGAAAGTAGAAAGGTGCACTTATATCAAAATACACCTTTTTTTGTACTAGCTATTCATCGCTTCAAAGAAATCCTGATTACATTTGGAATCTTTCAATTTATCAATCAAGAATTCCATTGAATCTGTCGGACCCATAGGCATAAGAATACGACGTAACACCCACATTTTGGTAAGGGTTGCTTTATCGACCAACAATTCCTCTTTACGTGTTCCAGACCGCGTAATGTCAATCGCAGGGAATGTGCGTTTGTCAGCGAGTTTACGATCAAGAATAATTTCTGAATTACCCGTTCCTTTGAATTCTTCAAAGATAACTTCATCCATACGTGACCCTGTTTCAACCAAAGCTGTCGCAATAATTGTCATTGAACCGCCTTGCTCGATATTACGTGCGGCACCAAAAAAGCGTTTAGGACGTTGAAGCGCATTGGCATCAACACCACCGGTCAAAACTTTACCAGATGAGGGCACAACAGTATTATAAGCACGAGCGAGACGTGTGATGGAATCTAAAAGGATTACCACATCACGTTTATGCTCAACGAGTCTTTTCGCTTTTTCAATCACCATTTCAGCGACTTGAACGTGACGTGAAGCTGGCTCGTCAAAAGTTGAACTAATGACTTCGCCTTTAACAGAGCGTGCCATATCGGTCACTTCTTCAGGACGTTCATCAATGAGAAGTACGATTAAAAAAATCTCGGGATGATTTTCGGTGATAGCATGGGCAATATTTTTTAGCATCACTGTTTTACCAGTGCGGGGAGGTGCCACAATAAGTGCGCGTTGACCTTTACCAAGCGGCGCGATTAAATCAACAACGCGTGTTGTTAAATCACGATTAACAGAGCTTTCGAATTCGAGTGTAATTTTGTCTTCAGGATATAAAGGTGTTAAATTATCAAAATTAATACGGTGTTTAACTTTTTCAGGATCTTGGAAATTAATTTGATTTACTTTTAATAATGCAAAATAACGTTCGCCTTCTTTAGGTGAGCGAATTTCACCTTCGACTGTATCGCCAGTACGTAAACTGAAGCGACGAATTTGAGCAGGAGATACATATATATCGTCAGGGCCGGGGAGGTAGTTAGAATCAGGGGAACGTAAAAAACCAAATCCATCTTGAAGCACTTCAACAACGCCGCTACCGAAAATTTCAGTACCATTTTCAGCCATTTGTTTCAAAATAGCGAACATCATATCTTGTTTGCGTAAGGCGCTTGGATTTTCTATTTTGAGCTCTTCAGCGAGCGATAATAAAATTTCAGGTGATTTTTTTTTCAAATCTTGTAAATGCATTTCTCTTTTTTTCTAACCCTTCTTAGTTAAAACAGGTGATTGATTGTATGATGATTGAATTTTGACGCGTGATATATTGATGATTGATTGTCCAGATTGATATTTAGTCGGATGATTTTAGCCAGATACTATTTAAGTTGGAATTCTTGACTCACTAAAGAACAACATAAGGTTGTATAGTTTATTTTGCAAGTCTTTTTTAAATAAATTTTTATTACTTTGTATTGAGTTCATGATTTATAAGCCAATTTTTTGTTTCAGCACCTTTTTTAAAACTGTAATGTACCATTTTAGAATTCGTACTTACCACACGATGACAGGGGATGATGATGGGAATTGGGTTTGTTCTGCATCCCATTCCAATAATGCGCGGATTAATGCCTAGTTTTTGCCCTAATTCTTTATAAGTGAGTGTTATACCATAGGGAATATTGCAAATACCTTCCCATATTTTTTGCTGTGTTACACTACCTTTAGGATTTATTTTAAGATGGAATTTTTTTAAAGTTCCTTTAAAATAAAGATCAATTTCTTTTGAAAAATCAGTATGATTGCCTGGTATTTCTATTTCAAAAATAGCATTTTTAATGTTATGGATTATACCTTTTAGGTGATATATATCAATATAACCTATAGGTGTTTTTAAAGTTTTTATTTCTAAATCTTGAATTATTGTATTAATTTTATTATACTCCTTAATTCAATATAGGTTTTTTAATGATGCAGCCCAATTATACATATCATTTGTTTTTTTGTACAAATACGCGCGATCCAGAGAATCCAAAAGGATCATGTGGGCAAAAATGTTCCATGCAGCTTAGAAATTACATGAAAACAAAAATTAAAGAAATGAATATTTCTGGTATTCGTGTGAATGCTGCTGGTTGTCTTGATGAATGTGATAAAGGTCCTGTTTTGGTTGTTTATCCTGAAGGTGTTTGGTATACAATTAACAATACAAATGATGTTGACGAACTCATTGAAAAGCACATAAAAAATGGTCAAAAAGTTCATCGCTTACTTATTGATAAAAATATAGATTTATAATGACAGATACTATTTTTGCGCTATCAACGCCACCTGGTCGATCTGCAATTGCTGTTTTTAGGCTTTCTGGTCCGCAATGTCTTTACATTATTCAAAAGATGAGTCCTGATTTTAAAATCATGCATCGTCACGCGCAATTTTTAAAACTTTATGATCAAGATGATATCCTTGATCAAGCCTTGGTTCTTTATTTTAAAGCACCATTCAGTTTTACAGGAGAAGAATCTTTGGAGCTTCAGCTCCATGGATCACCTGCTATTATTAAAAAAATGAGTGCTTTTTTATCCTCTTTTCCTAAAACCCGTATTGCAGAGCCAGGTGAATTTACAAGACGTGCTTTTTATAATGACAAATTAGATCTCGCTGAAATAGATGGTTTGTCATTCTTATTACAAGCTGAAACAGAACATCAGCGTAAACTTGCATTGCGACAAATGTCTGGAGAGCAGGGCCATTTATTTACGTCGTGGCGAGAAAAGCTTATCGAAATTCTGGCTTTAATTGAAGCTGACATAGATTTTGTTGATGGTGAAATTCCAGAGTCAAATATAAAAATGTTTGAGAAAAATCTTGGTATATTACGTCAAGAAATAGCAAGATTTTTATCTACCTATAAAATTGGTGAAAAAATTAGGGATGGTATTACAATTGCAATCATTGGTGAACCCAATGTTGGTAAGTCAACGCTTATTAATAAATTAGCAAAGCGTGATATGGCAATCGTATCATCTATCCCAGGTACAACACGCGATGCAATCGAAGTACATCTTGATATCGACGGTTTTCCAGTCACTTTGGTGGATACGGCGGGTCTTTGTGAAACGACTGATTTAATTGAACAAGAAGGTATTAAAAAATCACTTTTTTGGAAAGAAAATGCTGATTTCATTATTCATCTTCAATCATTTCCTAAATATGAACTGCCTGATAAACCTTTGGATTCAACTTTATATGTTTTAAATAAAGCTGATTTGTGTGAAAGACATCAAGATATGCCGGCATGGGTAATACCCATATCTTTGAAACAAAATCATGGCATTGATCATTTTTTAGCAGCTTTAAAAAATCATATTGCAACTCATTTTTCATTATCTTCAAGCCTTATATTGTCACATCAACGACAATTTGATTTGCTTCAAAAATCATTGCAATCAATGCAGCAATTTGATCAACTAAAATCAATCGAATTAAAAGCTGAAAGTTTACGTCATGCGTTAATTGATTTAGGGCGTTTAACAGGTAAAGTTGATATTGAAGAAATTTTGGGGAAGATTTTTTCTTCCTTCTGTATAGGAAAATAATGTTTCACGTGAAACAAAAGGATTAATATGCTTATCCAAAAAATTACACAAAATTACGATGTCGTGATTGTTGGTGGTGGTCATGCAGGCACTGAAGCAGCATCAGCATCAGCACGATTAGGGGCTAAAACATTGCTGGTTTCTCATTCATATGAAACAATCGGTGCTATGTCTTGTAATCCAGCCATTGGTGGCTTAGGGAAAGGCCATTTAGTCCGTGAAATAGATGCACTCGGCGGTTTAATGGGTCTTGCAGCGGACAAAGGTGGCATTCAGTTTCGTGTACTTAATCAATCAAAAGGACCTGCTGTTCGTGGTATACGCGCGCAAGCTGATCGAAAATTATATGCATTGGCTGTAAAGGATTTATTAGCACAATATGATAATCTTGATATTATCGAAGATGAAGCAATCGGTTTTGATACGAATGAAGAAAACAGATTAACAAGCGTTACCTTAAATTTAAATGGTCTTGTGAAATGTGGCGCATCAATTATTACAACAGGCACATTTTTGCGTGGTATCATTCATCGCGGTAAAAACACCTATCCAGCCGGACGTATTAATGAAAATCCAGCTAACTTTTTATCAGCTTCATTTGAAAAGTTCAATTTTAATTTAGGTCGTCTTAAGACGGGGACGCCGCCACGCCTTTTAAAATCATCTATTAATTGGTCAATTCTTGAAGAACAAAAAGGGGATAATCCACCACCACCTTTTTCTTATTTAACAAAAGAAATTACAACACCGCAAATTGCATGTGCACTTACGTACACAAACAAGAATGCGCATGACATTATTGCCAATAATTTACAAGAATCATCGATGTATTCTGGACAGATTCAATCGATAGGACCACGTTATTGCCCATCAATTGAAGATAAGATTGTTAAATTTCCAGATAAAGAAGTGCATCATATCTTTTTAGAACCTGAAGGACTTGATTCTGATCTTGTATACCCAAACGGTATTTCAACATCAATGTCAGAACCAATTCAAGATGCTTTTATTAAATCACTTGTTGGTCTAGAAAATGCTATTATTCAACAATATGGTTATGCCATTGAATATGATTATATCGATCCGCGTGAACTTAAACACAATCTTGAAACTAAAAAAGTTAAAGGATTGTTTCTGGCCGGTCAAATAAATGGGACGACAGGATACGAAGAAGCAGGTGCTCAAGGATTGATTGCAGGATTAAATGCAGCTTTTTTATGTAGTAATGCTGAACCATTTACATTGTCACGAACGGAATCATATATTGGTGTGATGATAGATGATTTGGTCACTAAAGGAACAATCGAACCCTATCGCATGTTTACATCGCGTGCGGAACACCGACTTGTTTTACGATCAGACAATGCTGATCAACGTTTAACGCCTTATGGTATAAAACATAGTTTCATATCCTCTGAACGCGTCAATCATTTTAATATCAAGACTAATGAACTTAATAAAATGCGTACTTATTTAGATTCAATTAAAACATCTTCAACTGAATTGTTAAAAATGGGTTTTGTTATAGCTCAAGATGGTAAGGTTAGATCCTTACAAGAATTGTTACGTAATAATGATATTACTCTACCTTTTTTATCTGACAAATTTCCGGAATTAAAAAAACTTAATACTGATTTATTAGAGCAAATTGATATTGAAGAAAAATATCATTTTTATATTCAACGTCAAAAAGAAGATATAGAACGTGTAACGCGTGAAGAATCACTTATCATTCCTGAGAATATTGATTATACTTCTTTGGGTACCCTTTCTAAAGAAGAGCAGATGAAGCTCAAACAAATTTGTCCGCCAAATCTTGCTGCGGCTTCTCGTATTCCTGGTATTACACCTTCTGCCTTAACGTCATTGTATCGCTACATCAAAAAGAAATAACATGAACAATCTGAAAAATGTTTCACGTGAAACAAAAAACAAAATAGAGCAATATGTCGAAATACTCCTTAAATGGAACCAAAAAATTAATTTAATCGGTAAAAGCACTGAATCAATTGTTTGGGAAAGACATATTGAAGATTGTTGGCGTTTACAAGAAATCATTCAAAATAAAAATGAATCAATCGTTGATTTAGGTTCAGGGGCAGGATTACCAGGATTATTATTCAGTCTCAACAATTATGATAATGTTACATTGATTGAGTCAGATTTAAAAAAAACGGCTTTTTTACGACATATTAAGGGGCAACTCAATTTAAATACAAAAATCATTGAAGATCGTATTGAAAAGCATCTGGATATTCAGTACGATTGGGTTACGGCGCGCGCTTTTGCTTCTTTAATCGATATTTTGCCACTCGCTAATAAACTTTTAAAAGAAGAAGGCAAAGTCTGTTTACTAAAAGGCACGAAAATAGCAGATGAAATAAAGGAAGCTCAACAAAAATATCTTTTTGAGTTTCAATTAATCGAAAATCCTAACCCCAATTTTGGTCAAATAGTGATCATTTCAAAAATTGAAACAAAGAAAAATAATTAAAATGCCAAAAATGCTTAAAATACCTAAAATCATTGCTATTGCGAACCAAAAAGGTGGGGTGGGCAAAACAACAACAAGTATTAATTTAGCGACTGCTTTATCGACAATTAATAAAAAAACACTTCTTATTGATCTGGATCCTCAGGGAAATGCAAGTACCGGACTTGGTATTAGCACCGACCAACGGCATTATGGAACCTACGAACTTATGATTCAGGATATGCCCATTGAACAATGCGTTGTGAAGACAGAGATTCCAAACCTTTATGTTATTCCTTCGAATGAACATCTCTCGGGCGCCGAATTAGAACTTATTGATCATGACAAACGCGAATTTAAATTACGTAAGAATTTACGTGATAATTTAATTGATTATGATTTTGTATTAATAGATTGCCCACCCGCTTTAGGGCTACTAAACATTAACGCTTTTTCTGCATCCGATAGTATATTGGTTCCTTTACAATGTGAATTTTATGCACTTGAAGGATTAAGTCATCTGATGCGCACCATTCAGCGTATTCGCACAAATTTTAACCCTGATCTTGATTTGCAAGGGATTGTGCTTACAATGTATGATAAACGTAATAATTTATCAGATTTGGTAGCACATGATGTACGTTCGTTTTTTGGTGAAAAAGTTTACCAAACTGTGATTCCTCGTAATGTTAAAATTTCAGAAGCCCCTTCACACGGCAAACCAGCCATCATTTATGATTACAAATGCGCTGGATCGCAGGCTTATATTCATCTTGCTAAAGAACTGATTAAACGTGAAAAGATAATGGTGCATTAATGGAAAATAATTCTAAAAGAAAACAACTTGGCAAAGGATTATCTGCACTTTTTGGTGATCAAGCAAGTGATTATAAGGAATTGGATAAGGTTCAGTCCATCAGATTTATCAATATCCAGCATCTTCAAAAGGGTCAATTTCAGCCACGTAAACATTTTGCAGAAACTGAACTCAATGAACTTAAAGAATCAATACTATCGAAAGGGGTGTTGCAACCTATTTTAGTAAGACGCAATCCAGGTCAAAATAATCAATATGAAATTATTGCAGGTGAAAGACGTTGGCGTGCAGCCATTGAAGCAGGTCTTAAAGAAATACCCGTTATTATTAAAGATTTTAAAGATGCTGAAGTTTTAGAAGTAGGCCTTATTGAAAATCTTATTCGTCAAAATTTAAATCCACTTGAAGAGGCTGAAGGCTATGAACGTCTTCTTAAAGAATTTTCTTATTCTCAAGAGCAATTAGCTGAAACGCTTCATAAAAGCCGCTCTCATATTGCTAATACATTAAGATTGCTACAATTGCCTGATGATATTAAAGAAAAATTAAGAAACGGCGAAATAAGCTCCGGACACGCACGTGCGCTTTTGCGCTTCGATGATCCCCAAATCGCCTTAAATGCTATTATAGATCAAAAATTATCCGTTCGTGATATTGAAAAAATGGCTCAGGATGCATCCCAAGAAAAATCACCTACCCCTCCACGAAAGAAACAAAATATCAATCAATTGACAACAAATCCAGATGTTGTTGTCTTGGAAGAAAGCCTTAAACGTGCATTAGGTTTAGATGTTAAAATCCTTTCAAATGGGAACCAAGGAAGTGTTACCCTTAATTATGATAATTTGCTTGAATTGGATGACATCATTACGCGTCTGACTAAAGGGTATAAAATTCAATAAAAAATTGATTCAGCGTTTGCAAGGGATCTTTTTTTGTCTCTCGTAATTCTTCTTCAAGCCTATTTATTTTGAAAAGCAAATTGCTTAAAACTTTTACTGGATAAAAAGATTTTAACGTTGGAAGAGAAGGTGTAATTAATTTGATGACATAAGGAGAGATTCCTTCAAAATTGGTAGGTAATACATTTATATCAGTTGTTGTTAGATAATAAATTTTCTTCACATATTTTAAAAAGGACCGTGCTATAAAATGAGGATCAACAAGCTGCGATTGTACATAATCCAATAATTTGGAAAGTGCATGTTTTTTTTTAAGAAGCAAATCTAAAAATAAGTTATCAATATGTTTAAATCCGGCATGTTCTGTAAATTTTTCTATATCATCATCTGTTACTAACTTTGTATCATAAATGTAAAGCTCAATTGACCTTAATTGATGATTCATCAGTTGAAAATCATCTTCTAAGACATCTGACAAAAGCTGCGCATGATGTGGTGAAAGCTGAATAGAAGACGTTTTAAAAAATTGGTCTATATAATTTTTTTTTTCAGCAAATTTAAAAGAGTAAGCAGAAACAAAATAAAATGTATTATGCACATCATATTTTGAAAGGTTTTTATATAATAAAGGAATATGCGATAAATCAATGTAACAATAAATTGATTCCTTCGTTTTTAAAAAATCAATAAAAGGTAAAACATATTTTTCTGGCAAATTAGAACAATTCACAAAAATACTTTTACAGAAAAAATTTTGAGCTTTAGATATCGTTTTTTCAATAGATTCTAACGGTGTTTTAGATGATTTTAAATCCACTGAAATTGTTGAAAATTTTTCAATATGTAATTCAAAAAAATTCTTTGTACACTTAACTATATGATCAAGCTGCGATTTATCGCTACCATAGGATAATATAGCTTTCGGTAATATTTTAGCATTTTTAAGATAATTTTCGAATTGTAAAATATTACCCTTCATTGAATATCTTTTTGTAAAGCTGTAATACGTTGAATAATATCATTAGCAATTTCACGCAATATCTTACGTTTAATATCTTCTTCATTAACGATTGAGGCATAAATAGAACCAGGGATCGTTACAATATCTGATTTTTCAGTTGTTAATGTTTTTAAAAAACCTTTTTTATTAGAAATTGTCGTTTTTGCTGTAAGTGTAATCCGCATCACAGAAGATGATAGATCTTGATTGTATCCTATACCTGTTGATTCATATGCTAAATTAACTTGCAACAAAATGGAATTATTAAGTTCTGAAATAAAATGTAATCGTTCAATTAACATATTGCGTAATTCTTGACCCAAACGTTCTTGAATAGCAGAAATTTGAATAAAAGATTTTGAATTTTTGGATTCTAAAGAATTTTGGTAATATAATGGCCTGACAGTACAAGCAGCAAATAATACCAATAAACTTAGATATCCAATTTTTTTAAATAAGTACATTAACAATCCGTCCTGAAACATAAATTACTTTTTTGATTTTCGCATCACCGATAGTTTTAAGAACATTATCATGACTTAATGCTCTTTTTTTAACATCCTCTTCCAAATCATCACGTTTTATAATAATAGAGCCACGTAATTTACCATTCACTTGAATTGCGATAGGCAGCTCGTCATCAATTACAAGCGTCGCATCAAATTTTGGCCATGATGTGTCATGACATTTTGATTCTGGATTAATACGCCCCCACAATTCTTCTGCTAAATGCGGCATAAGTGGATTCAACATAAGAATCAACGCATCAAGCGCTTCTTTAACAGACCATTTTACATCTATAAGCTGACTAAGATTATATGATTCTAAAAAGTTCGTAAATTCACGAATTTGTGCGACAACTCTATTAAACTTAAACTTTTCAATGTCATTTGTTACAGACTGAATTGTTTTATGCGTCATACGTCTTAATGAAAGCGCATGATCACTGAAAGAATTTGGCATTGCAAATTGTCCATCACCAAGAAAAGATTCAAGGTTTTCTATAAGCAACCATAACCGATTGATATAACGCCAAGATCCATCAATACCACTTGATGTCCATTCCAAATCTTTTTCGGGCGGACTATCAGAAAGCATAAACAGACGCGTCGCGTCTGCGCCATAGGTCATAATCATGTCATCTGTATCGACAACATTTTTCTTAGATTTACTCATTTTTTCAGTACGACCAACAATAACATTAGATCCATCTGAAATTTTAATAATTGACCCATCATCTTTTTTTGTAATTTCTTGAGGCGTCAACCAATTACCATGCGCGTCTTTATACGTTTCATGGCAAACCATACCTTGCGTCATAAGTGCTTTGAAGGGTTCAGAAATGTCTATTTTTCCACATTTTTTTAAAGCTTTTGTAAAAAAACGTGCATATAAAAGGTGCAAAATAGCATGTTCAATACCACCAATATATTGATCAACTGGAAGCCAATAATTAACATCTTGCTTGTTAAATGGTTGATCTTTTAAAGTGGGTGAACAAAAACGTGCAAAATACCAAGAAGAGTCAAAAAATGTATCAAGTGTATCTGTTTCACGTTTAGCGTGACGTCCACATTTGGGACAGTTCACTTTTTTAAACGTTGGATGACGATCAAGGGGATTTCCAGGAATTGAAAAATCAACATCATCAGGCAATTCAATAGGTAAATCTGAAATAGGCGCAGGTTGAACGCCACATTGATCGCAATGAATGACGGGAATAGGACATCCCCAATAACGTTGACGTGATATACCCCAATCACGTAAACGATAAACTGTCATAGAATTGCCTTCACGCAATTCTTCTAAACGTAAGATTGTAGCTTGTTTGGCGTCTTCAACATTCATATTATTTAAAAAATCTGAATTAATAAGCGTACCATCCCCTAAATAAGGATCTTTCGTATAATCATGAAACTTACCACCAAGTGGTGCAAGAACAGGTAAAATAGGAAGATTATACTTTTTGGCAAATTCAAAATCGCGTTGATCATGTGCAGGACAACCATAAATAGCACCCAAACCGTAATCCATTAATACATAATTAACGACATATAAAGGTATTTCTAAATGAGGTATGAAAGGATGACGTAATTTATAACCTGTGTCATATCCAACTTTATCAAGCGTATCAATATCGCGTTCTGACGTTTTAATTTGGCGACATTCACGTTGAAATTCTCGTAAAGACCCATCAGATTCCGCAATTTTAACGGCAAAAGGATGATCAGGCGCAATCGCACAAAAAGAAGCACCATACAAAGTATCAGGTCTTGTCGTATAAACATCAATTGTTTCGCGAGATGTGCCTATCACTTTAAAAGCAATTTTAGCGCCTAGTGACTTACCAATCCAATTACGTTGCATGATACGAACGCGTTCGGGCCAATCTTCTAAGTCATCAATATCATTCAATAATTCTTCAGAAAAATCAGTAATTTTCATAAACCACTGTTTTAACAAACGTCTTTCGACTTGAGCCCCAGAACGCCACCCTTTACCATCGATAACTTGTTCATTGGCAAGAACGGTATTTTCAATTGGATCCCAATTAACCCAACTTTCTTTTTGATAAATGAGACCATTTTCATAAAAATCTAAAAACAAACGTTGCTGATGTTTATAATAATCAGGCGAACAAGTTGCAATTTCATAATCCCAATCATATGAAAGCCCAATCGTATTTAACTGAACTTTCATCGCTTCTATGTTTTTAAGCGTCCATTCTTTTGGGTGAATCTTTTTTTCCATAGCCGCGTTTTCTGCGGGCAATCCAAAAGAATCCCACCCCATGGGATGTAATACATTGAATCCTTGTGCTTTTTTAAAGCGCGCAATGACATCGCCTAAAGTATAATTTCGAACATGCCCGATATGAATACGGCCAGAAGGATAAGGAAACATTTCAAGCACAAAATATTTGGGTTTGGATGGATCACGTTTTGTCTGAAATATCTTTTGATCACGCCAATAAGCCTGCCATTTTGTTTCTATTTCTCGAAAATTATACCGTGACATCTTCAACCTCAATTTTTATTTCTTATCTTTTTGGCGTAATTCGCTTGCTCTAGATAAAATTGCATTTTCAAAATATGCTATCGTATCTTTTGACACATTTGCGTTTTCCCATTTATCCATTAGGTTTTTCACTTTTTTATATATCTTAAGGGATAAAGCGTCAGCTCTCAATTCTTTTGAATCAATTGTTACAACAATTTTAAACATTTCATTTGGATTTTCAACTAAAGTATGCCAATCCGTGATAATCGCACCCGCATAAGGATCAGCAGATGAAATGGGAAGAATAGAAGAAAGTACATCTAAAGAAGCATGCCATAAATAACGATTTACTTTAATAGCATTTTCATCAATTTTTTTATCATCGTTTATGCCACCAATTTTTATTCCTTGGCTTCCTAAAATACTACCAAAACGATATAAATCTTTATGTGAGGATGGATACGTATTTTCAATTTTTGGATTTGTACAAGCCGAGAGTGTGAGTAACAGACCTAGAATGCGTAATTTCATGAATATTTCCATTAATACTGAATATAAAAAAAGGGCGGTAAAAACCGCCCTAATTCTAGCAAAAAAGGAAAGTATTGTCTACCAATCGATTTTTGAACCGATAAGCACAACAGAACGGTGATCGCGATCACGACGTTCATGGCTACGCTTTAATTTACGATGTGTGCCAGTTGCTTCAGTGAAAACACTTAAACCGCTTGCGACTTTGTACGTAGCACCACCTGAAACAACACTTGCCTTGTTTTTACCGCAGATAGTTGTGTCATCTGCTGTACGCATATTGGCATAGTTTGTACCAATAATAACAGGACCTGCTTCATATTGAAGTCCAATGCTCCAACCACGTTCTTTACCTTTAGAAAGACGTGCAATTTTATGAGTACCTTTGAAATAACCAGAACGGTTATTGTTCACCCAGCTACCACCAAGGGTATAGCCAGCGTAAACTAATTGACCACCAAAACCATATGAATTTAAATCATCATATTTTCTACCAGGAAACTTAAGTGCTTTTCCTTGAGCACCAGTTGCCGATAAGAAAAGACCAACACCATCAAAGGTATTAATATAATTTAGACCATATTCAACAATATTTTCAAAATTTTCATCACTTAATTTTGAAAATCCTGGATCAGTCAAGGCTACACGATTTCTTTTAATAAGGCGTCCACGGCGACCATTTGTTGGTGTAAAGGAAACACCTGCTTGAAAACCTTCATAACGTGGCGTTAAATAAGAAACTTTAAGTGATCTAAATGATCCCTTTGGAATGTAAGGCGTATCAACAACTTCTGAACCTAAGAAATCTTGATAAAGTCCATCAAATCCGCCAGTACCAAAAGAAGCTGGTGCGTAATAAAAAAGTTCGTTAGCAACGCCATCATTAGAACCAGCTTCAATGCGACCAACATCATCTTTTGAAACATACATATAGACTTTATCAGCATTGATAAGATGCGCTTTACCTGGATTATCAGGCGATCCTATAATAACACCAGAATAATTTTTTTGACCTGGAATGCCTTTAATGGCAATTGGTCTGTCAATTTTTTGTGAATTGCCTGGATTGGCTTCAAGCTGTACTTCAGCACCATATTTAACATTATCTTTTGTGATGGCATCAGCTTTAACGATTACTTCAGCATCCATAAAGAAATCACCCTTACGTCTTTTATAAGGAATATTTTTGACAAGATTATTATCTGCATCATACTTTGAAATCAAATCTTTATCTTTATGTTCGTGATGATTATGAACCATCCCACCAATAAATTTAAAAAAACCGCCGGTTGTGACTTTCATTGTTGGATCAACTTTAGCTATATTAGCATCTACATTTTGGGCAAAGCCAAAAGTCAGCGCCATAGCAAGCGTCGAAGACGCTACCAATTTTGTAAACATTCTAAACTCCAAGTCTTCTAATAGGGTAATCTTTGATGTTATTATTAACAAGCCCGATTATCGTTGTGTGCATTTCGGGATGCAATCGCTATCGGTATTTGTAAGCATGAATTACCCAATAATGTGTTGTAATCGCAACAAAAATGAAATCCCCTTAGGTTGAAAAGCAATATGTATGAAAATGAAAAAATATTAAACAAAATCAAAATATTAGATAATTTTCTTAAAAATTACCCTGATGCACGTCTTTTAATTGTAACAAAAGGACAAAATGTAGAAACGATCAATTTTTTAATAAATAATGAAATTAATGCGTTTGGAGAAAACAAAATTCAAGAAATAAAAAATAAATTTAAAAATTTAAAAAATAAATCCATTCATTTTATAGGGCGTATTCAAACAAATAAAATTGATGATATTGTAACACATTGTATTGTTATACATTCATTAGATCGAGTAGATGTTGCTAAAAAATTTTCTGATATAGAAAAAAAATTTAATATTCAAAGAGACTATTTTATTCAAATGAATTTAGCAAAAGAAGCACAAAAAGGTGGTATTTTTGAAGAAGATTTAGAAAAATTTTTAATAGAAACAAAAGAAAATTTAAAATTAAATGTTAAGGGATTGATGTTGATACCACCCCAAGATGAAGATCCGACACCTTATTTTAGACGGTTGAAATTATTAACAGATATGTATGGATTAAAGGAACGCAGCATGGGGATGAGTCATGATTATAAAATAGCACTAAATGAAGGGGCGACAATTATAAGGATAGGGTCGTATATTTTTAACGATGACAAATCAACTTAATACGTTTACTATACGAAAGCATCCTAAAACGCTATTAATTTATCCTTCAGAAACCACTCAACTTTCAAAACAGCAACAATCCATTACAATTTTTATTAATGATTGTTGACCTTTAATAAAAAACTAACTATATGTGGGTTACGTTGTATTTGGACCTATTCTTAAAAGGGAACAAAATGTTTAGAAATAAGTCATTAATATCTTTAGGTTTATTTGGGTTACTCCTTTGCTCAAACCAAAGCTATACTTTCGCGAGCGCTGAAACAGCAATTGAAACATCCACACCCATTTTTCAAAAGGGCGATACAGCTGACATTGAAGACGCAAAAGCAATTTATGCAGCTAAACTTAAAGAATACGCATCAATTGAAGCGAAAATACATGAGCTTAAAAAAATTGATCCCAATGGCGATTATATTATAAATGATCAAAATAAAAATTCATTTTATGCAACAACAAGTACTGAATTTATAAAAGAAATTGGACAATTATCAAAAGAAATTTATGGTACGGGTGAAACAGACAAGCACGAAATTCAAAAATTATATGATGAAGAAAAACAAAAAGTAGAATTAGAAAATGATCTTCTTTACAAAAAAATTAATGAATATATTAATTTTAAAGAAGAAGTAAAATCTGGCGTAATGTCACCTTCTAGTTTTCAATTGCTTGTTCGCGCAAGATTTGGTGATTATGCAAGGAATATTGATATTAATGATGCGACAACGCGTGCCAAGCAAATTGAAGCATTAGACGCTGTTTCGAACATTATTACGTCGCGAATTGATAGCAATGCTAAAGCCATTGATAATATGGATATATATTATTTAGTTGTTCAAAGATATCCTGTTGTTAAATATGGTTATTTTAAAGATTATATCGTTGTTAAAACGTTTTACAGACATGAATACACACAATTTTCTGGTGCGCTCCTTTATAGTCCGTCAAAAAACCACCTTGTTCTTGCCTTTCCTGGAACTGTAACGGGTGCTGATTGGGGGCGTAATCTAAGCTTTACAAAACATCCAGGCGAACTTATTCCAAATGAGGAATTGAGCCTCCATAAAGGTTTTGTTAAATCTTACAATGAAATAAAAGATCAAATTAATAGTGAATTAAATCGTTGGGTAAGTTTATATATTAATGATCCTGCTAATAAAGATCGAATATTGGAAGTAACGACGACAGGTCATTCTAAAGGTGCTGCCATGTCAACGATTGCAGCCATTGACATTGCTGCAAATATTTTAACAGAGCATTTAGGGCCTAAAGATGGTCAATTCCCTTGGAAAGTTAATAATCCAAATTTTGCATCTCCTCGTTTCGCGGGTACAAGAACATCAAAATTAATTGAGGAAAAATATCTGAGCAAATATGATATTTTACGTTTTGTTAATTATTGGGATGTCGTTCCAAGTGTGGTAGCCGAATTTACAGGATCAAAACATGTGGGTGTTGGTTTTGTCTTTAGCACTGGATTTTTTGAAGACATGACCAAAGATTATCCTATTGTGAACTGGCACAATATGGAGAAATATGCAGAACTTTCTCCCATTCAATTTGAAAAATGTCGTGAAGCTGGGAAAACGCTTGCAACTGATATTTTAAAATTAAATAAATTGAAAACAGAAATCCAAGACCTTGAAAAACAACATGGGTTTCATCAAAAAGGATGGTTGTCTGGTCTTTAATAAGGTTAACTCAGTAATTACTTTATAGGAAACCCAAAGGTTTCCATCGTTGAGATAAGCCCCAAATTGAATGGGGCATCGTGCTAATCCAAAAAATAGTCTTACACTAGAATATTGATTTTGGACTGGATTGCTTTGCTGTCCCTTTTTAAATTTGGACCCGAACCAGCCACATCGTCATCGCGTCCTCGTTCTCCTCACATCGTTATCGAAAACTCCCGCCCTATTTTGAGGGTGTGGCGATCTAAAAAAAGGTTGCAAACGACTTTTTTAGATTGCAGCGGGTCCCTTTAAATTTGGGCCCCTCGCAATGACGGATTGTAATTGTTATTCCTTTTAAATCCGCCCCTTTTAGGTAGACTGACGACTTTTTTTCATTACAGGCTCCCCCTCATTACAAACTTCAAAACCTCGTTCTAATCTTTTTTTTAATAAACTTGGATTAAAAGCATGCTGCGTCAAAACAGAGAAGGCTTCATAATTGCCATTCTCATAAGCAAGCTCCCAAGGCAATTTTTGATCTTTATTTTTTCGCATCATATCAACCTCCCTAATATTAGAATGTTTGAGAATAATCTTTAAACAATCTACGTCGCCAACAATAGAAGCCAAGTCTAAGGATGAATATAATACTCCATCGTCATTTATAAAATCGTTTGGCTCAAATATTAAATTTTCCATAAAATGGTTAAGTGTTCTTTTGTTTTTACTAATAATTAAAAAATCTAAAACACTATGACCTTTTTCATTTCTAATTTTTAATATTTTTTTAATTCTATCCTTAAAATTTATTTTAAAATAATCAATGCATTTTACTGCCTCATCATCTAAATTTTTTTTAACAAAATACATAATATATTGAATTATTTTTTCATCAGACAATATATTACCAAATATTTTTAAATATTCATGAAAATTATTATAGTTTTGTTTTAATATTGCGTTATCAATAGGTTCATATTCATTCAAAAAATCTTTTGCTGAAAATATTTTTATTTCGTTGATTACATAATTTAACAATCCATAACATTCTTTATTCTTTGAAAGTAAAGATAAAAAATCTGTTTTTTCATCACCAAAATCAATGAGTTGTTCTTTAGATAAAATCTTAGCATCAATCAATCTACGTAAACATTCTTCAGAATTATTATTTTCCACGATTGCGTAAATAAGTTCATTTACACATCCATTAAATTCATTTTGATCCACACCAACTGAATTTATAATCAAATCAAGTATTTTAAAATTATTTTCTGCTAATATATGATAAAATGGCATTTCATCTCCGGCCGGATCCAATTTAAACATATCATCTTGTGTAATTTTTCCAGTATTAATGAAAGATTCTAACATATCAAACGAATTGTTTCGACAAATAAAAGTCAATAAATAAATTTTTTCATCTTCTAGATCACCTTGAAAACATTCATCAAAATCAATTTTTTTTAAAAACTCTTTTACTACATTAATTAAATTTTCTTCTACAGCAACTCTTAAGAGTGAGTCACTACCATCATTATCATTATCATTATCATTATCATCATAATCATCAGCATACCTAAAGGATGTAATTTCCTCTTTTGTTATAGCTTCAATATCATGTACTATTTTTGCTGCAATTGCGTAGTTTTCAACAGGGAACTTATTTTTTTTGAAAATTTCATATAATGTAAACTTCATATGATTGTCATCTGTAGGTAAAGTGCTAAGCCAAAAATTCAAAAACATATATAAAGCATCAATTTTTTGCGACAAAACAAAATCAATTATATCAACCATTTCATCTGAATCATATAAATTACAAGAAAAAACAATTTCAGATCTATCTTGATATCCATGTTTCTGAAGAAAAAATAATTTTTGGGATGACAAAAGTAGATTAAAAACATTCGGATCTAAATTCTTTATATTTTTTTCTAAAAATTCTATACTAAAATTATTATTTTTATTTAATTTTTGATCGTATTCTAATGATGCGTGTCTAGATTCAATATTAATATTAAAAACAGCTGAATCGTTATTTGCAACAGCGATACAGAGCTTATCTGTTTCAAACGCTTCATTTTTAGCTTGAATACTCCATTGACGCCCTAATTTTGAGTCAGAGAAAATATGAAGAAATGCTGAAAGATAATCTCGTGCCATAGATAATTTTTTATTTTTATCATCATCATGATTAATTTCATATTTTACAATGGGCACACAATTTTGTAAAAGCATCACGACATTTATAAACCCTGACTCCATTTCGTAACCATTTCTTACATATTCAATATTTTCTTTATTTGAAACAATTGTCGCCCAATCATTTCTTGCTTTTTGTGTTTTCTGAAGTAAAATTGTTGGATAATTTGTATAAAAACAAATCAATTCATCTTTAACCTTAATTTCTACATTTTTTAATTTATCAACTTCAAATCTATTTGAACTATTATCATAAAGAAGAATGTTAAAAATATTGCGAATCATTGTTTCCACACAATCCGCAAATTGACATTCATTGAACTTTGCTTGGCCATATGTAATCAAAAGTGGATATTCATTTTCATATATTTCATGTCCATAACCGAAAAATGAAGCTAATTCAGGATTGGCAAATACTTCATTGTCTAATGCTCCAGGTTCATCTTTCTGCTTTTTCTTGCTGGAAAAATAAAAATCTTTATTGAAATTCGTATTAGAATTGATATCTGCTAAACCTCCCGCCGCCTTAACCAATTCTTCCATATCTGCGCGCTTATCAGCTTTTTTCCAAGCAAAGGCCAGCAAAGTATGCTCGACAACATTTTTAGGATAAGAAGTGTATTCTTTTGTTTCTCGTAATGCCTCTAGCAAAATCCTTGAAAATAATGCAATAGGTTTGCAGGATTTAGTTTCTAAAAATGCATCAAGTGAAGATAAAAATCTATTTTTTTCTTTTTTTGAATTATAACATTTTAAAAATTCCATATATTTTCGGGAAAAAATATCTTCCACAAGAATTTCATTTATTTTTTTTAATAAATTTTCACTTAATTTTCCATCATCCAAAGTAATTTCTCTTAAGATTTTTCCAATTCCTACAAAACTTAACTTAGATATTGGATTTCTTGAGATTTGATTTGGAATAAAATTAATACGATCAAAAGAAGGAAAAAGAAATTGAATAAAGGATGCAACATGGTCTTGTGGAAAGTCATTTTCACTACGGAATGTAAAACTATAAGAGGCAATGTTTTCTTTCTCAGTCCCGTAATGTCCAAAAAATCTTAAATTAGGTAGATACGTATTTAATGCTACAAAACCATAAAGAGGCGATATTTGTTGATGATATTTTTCATCAATTGATTCTTTCCAACCACCTATTTCTTCAAACGGCAATTCTGAAAACGCATGATTAACAAAAAAAGAAAATAAAAAAACAAATGCAAGCCTTATCATAAAATAATCCTTTAGCAAAAAAAATGATTGAATAATAGAAATATACATAACATTATAAATTTTGTCAATTTTTTTGTTTATTATTTTAGTTATTTAAATATTTATAATTTTAATAATCTATAAGTACAATGTTTTCATGAAAGAATATGAAAGTAAAAATCATAGTTATGATTCTAATCATTAGGCTTTATGTAAAATATTATCCAAATTTTGTTCATCATTTATTTTATTATTTAAAGTAAAATGATTTTGCAGTTTCTTTTCAAAAATTGCATTAATTTTTAATTATTCCTCATTGAAAATAAAACCTTACTAAAGTTAATGCTTTAGAGCATGGCTATCGCGGTTCCATTCAACTTTATCATGGCGCATTAAAGGCGCCAGATTTGTATTTTATGGATGAATTAAAAAAAATCGCAGCTGAACATAATAATTTTTCTTATATTCCATGTGTGCTACATGGTGATAAAAATGCATTTTATCAAATTGGTAATATTGAAAACATTGTTATGGACAATATGCAACATAAGAAAGAGCAGATAAAATTATATGTATGTGGCGCACCAGAACTTGTAAATTCTTTAAAGACAAAAGCTTTCCTATCAGGCATTTCATCAAAATATATATATGCGGATGCATTTTTACCGAGTAAATGAAGACTTTTTTGAAAATATTTATTTGTATTGATTCATAACACGAACACGTCAATTAGCTTTATAGGAAATCCAGAATTTCCGATCGAGCCACCTGAGGCGAAATCCTCGGGCGACTCGATCGAAAGCTATTGGTTTTATTGTTTTTAGTTCCAAGTTCACTTTTTAGCGATGAATTTTCGCCAGCCAATCCTTAGCTTTTTGACTAATAATCGTATCTTTTTTTGCTATTTCATATAGCTCATTGCGTCGTTCTTGGTCCTCGCCATACATATCATCCAACAATTCATTCCAAAGTTTTATTGGATTCGTATCCACTTGATTTAAAATAGCGTAAATACGTTTTTGCCAATACGCATCACAAGCTTTCCCAAGCCAAGAGACAATTTCAGGCGTCAACCCATAATCATCGAGATGTTTGCCTTCACCCCATCCTTTTTCAAATATTTTAGTCCGTAAATGAGCATATTTTTTGCCGTATAATAGATTAACATGGTCCATGCATTTTTTGGCAAGCGCAATACCTATTTCACTTGTTGGATCCGTTTTAAGATTTTTTTGAAATTCAGAGACTAAATGTGCCCAAGTTTCTTCAAAATTCTTTTTCTCTTCAAGTGTAAAACGGGTTGGTAATTCTTTTTCAAAATTTGCAAATTGTTTAAGTTCTTCACTATTGAAGATCTCTTTAACCCATGCGCGTTCTAATTGTTGTGTCATTTGATAAACCTCTATTAAATCTATAATTTTTTTCCATGGAAAAGATTTTTGTGATTTGTATTCATCCAGCGCTAATTCAAGGGTCTTTTTTGCCTCCACCAATGCATCTGCTTTTTCTTGTAACAACCTTGATTGCGCATGAAAATGTGTTTCCATATCAATCTGTTGTTTAAGCAAAGTTTGAATTTGCGAAAGCTCAAAACCAAAAAATTTTAACGCTAAAATCTGTTGCAATTTCACTAAATCTTTTTCAGTGTATAAACGATAGCCGTTCGGTCGTCTCAATGAAGGTTTAAGCAAATTAATTTTGTCATAATGATGCAATGTACGCACGGTGACATTCGTTAATTTGCTTAGTTCCTTGATATACCATTCAGCCATCTTTTATCTCCTTAAAATTAAGATGAGGTATGACGTAAGAAGAGGGTCAAGAAGTTTTTTTATCTATTTTGAAATAAAATCGATAGATAATATCGGTGCGCATTTCGTCAAAATAAAAAGAAGATAACAAAAAGGGCAAAACAAGTTTGCCCTTTTTTATTCTTTTTGAGAATACTAATTTTGGTTGGATTCTTTAGTTTCTGCACCTATTCCAAACATTTTTAACAAATTTAATTGTTGTTCGAGTGTTGCATTGAATCTAAAAGTAGATTCTTCAGGCTTGGGTGCAGTAACAATAACTGCTCCTAAAGGGTTACGGTTTCTAAATTCCTCAAGATCAGCTTGTGTGTGTTTTTTTGGATCAAATCTAAAAGGTTTAACGTTAATGCCTAAAGCAACGTTCTGTAAAGAAGCAGCATAATCAAGATCATCCATTTTAGCATCAGCTGCATTTTGAATAAGGCGCAATGATTCATCATTGTCTAAATGATTAAAAGCTTCTAATACATCATGTGTCACACGACTTTTAATATTTGAAGATTGATGGCGCAAAATTACAAGATTAAGATGTGGTGCAAAATCATAAGGAACAAAACCTGCTTTTAATGCCCCGCGAATTGCATCAAGATCATTAACATCTTCTAATGTTTCAAACCCTTTAAAAGCTTCTGTTGATTCTTGTAAAACACATTTACCTTCATCAAGACTAAAGGTATTGCTGTATGGATATGATCCTATTATAGGCATATGCTCTAAAAACAAATCATAAATCTTGGATCTAAGACTTTCTTGTGCTTTATCTATTAGATCTATAACGATTTCACTCCAACCTGCATCATCAAGATAATTTGTGCGATCTATCGGAAGGTATGTATTTCTGATAGGGCATAAGAAAATAGGTGTTCCAATTTGAACATAGGCAATAATTTTACGTGTATCTTTTAACTTTCCATCAATGTTTTCTTGTTCGGCAATAGAAACAGTATATTGGGTAAAAAATAAATCGGGATTTTTACTTATTTCAATATAATTACCTGATCTTTTTTGATTTTCAACAAGAGATGTTTTCATTATAGGTGAAGGCGCAATTTTAAAATCATTTAAATCAGTAGGCACCATATACAGATATTTATTTTCCTCAAGTTCCAATGACCATACTTTTTCACCATGTATGGCTTTATAAGCGTTATCCCATCTTGCTTTATAGTCATTCGTTGCGTTGGCCTGATATATAGATAAAATGGCACACAAACTTAAGAATAGTCGTATTTTTTTCATGATATTCTCCATAGTAAAAACTTGCGCAATATACTTTGCAAATTAAGTAAAAGTCAATACACTAAAACAACAGTCAAGAAACATCTAAACATCCTCATTGAAAAACCTCATTCATTTTTAACTTTCATCGATGCTTAAAATTTTTCCCATCTTAGCCTAAGCTCATCAATCTGAGATTTGCTTCCAGGTAATATTGATAAAAAAAGTCTATTTTCTGAGATTGGTGGTTCTGAATGAATTGCAGAATGAGTTTCACCAACAACAAAAACAGCACCCTGATACGGCTTAGCAATTGTGATAGGTGCTTGGAAGTCACTTATCATCGTTGCTAAGGCTTGTCGATTAGAAATATCTTCCTCAAATTTTATAATTTTTCCACTTTTATCCTGAACAATTTTTTGAATTTCTTTCTTTTTCAAAATATCAAATGCGTTTTTTTCATCAGGGGACAATTTACAAAATAAAGTCGAAGGACCTTTTAAAACCAGCGCAAATTTATATTGTCGAATCTCACGAGGCCCATAATAATAGCCATCATGGTGCCAACGAGGCAAATCAAATGCTGGATTTGGAATTGAGGGACGCAAAGCAACCCAAGCTGTTTCTTCACCTGAAGCTTGAACAAGCCCTTTTACAAGTTTTGTAATAAGCTGAGAAGCTTCTGAAGCAATTATTTCATTTTCTTCACTTAATGATTTAATAAACTCACTTACTTCAACTTCTAATTTATCAATATTTCCGTAATTTTCATAATTCTTTAATGTTAGAGGATTGATGATAATTTTTTCTAAGGTTTTTATTTCATTGTCTGAAAGATTTAGATCGTAAAATGCGAAAGGATTATCAGGCCCTAAATTATTGATAGCAGACTGCGCATTAGTCATTAATATATCTTGGGAATGCGCTTGATTGATAGATAAAATTGCACACAAACTAAGAAATAATCGTATTTTTTTCATGATATTCTCCATAATGAAAGTTACGGAAGAATAACGAATCAGTTAAGTGAAGTCAATTTACTAAAACAATAGACTTCTTTTAAAACTCGCTGCTGTGAGACAAGTGAAAGGAGATTCGGCACGGAAGACCAGAGTGTATCCTTTATACATGAGGATCTGAGTACCGAAGCGACGTATCAATTGGCCTCAGCAGTAGAGTTTCTAAAGAAGTCTATCAATCGTGCTGTATCTAACATACGCATGGAAAAACCCCATTCATTATCATACCACGCAAGAACACGGCAAAATTTGCCATCCATGACTTTTGTTTCGGCTAAATCAACAATAGCACTATGCGGATTATGATTAAAATCTGTAGATACAAGCGGCAAATGATTAACGTCTAAAACGCCTTTAAGATTATTTTGACTTGCTTCAATAAAAGCATTATTTAAGTGTTCAATACTTGTACTTTTACTTGCGTCAAAACAAAAATCGACAAGGGATACATTGGCAACAGGCACCCTAATCGCCGTTCCATCTAATTTGCCTTTAAGTTCTGGCAATACAAGCGTTACAGCTTTTGCAGCACCCGTCGAAGTTGGCACCATTGAAAGGGCCGCAGATCGTGCGCGTCTTAAATCTTTATGCGTCCCATCAACCAAACGTTGATCGCCCGTATAAGCATGAATCGTTGTCATGAAACCGCGCTCAATACCCACAGCTTTGTGTAAAACAGAGGCGACAGGCGCTAAGCAATTGGTGGTGCAGGAAGCACTTGAAATAATACGATGATCAGGTTTTAAATCTTGGTGATTAACGCCATAAACAATCGTAATGTCAGGATCTTTAGCGGGCGATGAAATCAATACTTTTTTGGCACCCGCATCAATATGTTTGAAAGCTGCATCACGGGATACAAAATCGCCTGTGCATTCAAGCACAAGATCAATTTCTAATTCTTTCCAAGGCAAAGTAGATGGATCGCGCTCAGCAAAAACTTTAATTTCGCCTTGCCCTAAATCGAACCCTATATCACTAACATCCACTGGACCCCTATAAGGCCCGTGAACTGAATCCCATATAAAAAGATGAGCGCAAACGCTTGGATTGCTCGTTGAATTAATCGCAACGACTGTTAAGTCGTTAAGATTATATTCTTGAATGGCGCGTAATAAAAGTCGTCCGATACGGCCGAATCCATTAATCGCTAATCTCATCTGTCATCCCTAATGTTATTTCTTCGATTACGTCGTTGATACGTTCGATTATTGCTGGAACGGTCAAACCGTAACACTCGTATAAATCTTGTGCTTTAGCAGAAGCACCAAAAGTATCAATACCGATTATGGTATCTGGACTGAACGCAAAACGCTCCCACCCCATTGTAGATGCTGCTTCAATCGTGAAAATAATCGTACCATAAGGGAAGACGCTTTGCTTATAATCTTCATCTTGCGTTTCAAATAATTCCCAGGAAGGCATTGAAACAAGACGAATATCAACGTCTTTTTTAAGATCTTTCCATACTTCATAAGCAAGACTTACTTCTGAACCTGTGGCAACCAAAGTAATGCTTAATCCTTCGGTGGTTTCTATATCTTCAAGAACATAAGCACCACCTGCAGTCAGATTTTCATCTGTGTATTTTTTACGAAGCGCCGGTAATTTTTGACGAGACAACACAATAACAGAAGGTGTTTCCTCTTGCGCAAGTGCAATTTGCCAAGATTCTAAAACTTCAACAGCATCAGCTGGTCTGAAAACCAACAAATTTGGGATTGCGCGTAAGCCTGCTAAATGCTCAATCGGCTGATGTGTTGGTCCATCTTCACCAAGACCAATAGAATCATGCGTCATCACATAAATAACGCGCGTACCCATTAAAGCTGAAAGCCTGATCGCAGGTTTGCAATAATCTGTGAAACACAAAAAAGTGCCGCCATAAGGAATAATACCTTTATGAAGGGCCATACCATTCATAATAGCTGCCATCGCATGTTCTCTGACACCATAATGCAAATAAGTACCAGCATAATTTTGAGCATTTAGAATGTTCTGTTTTTTCGAATGCGTGTTATTTGATCCTGTAAGATCAGCCGAACCACCGATAAAGCCAGGGATAAAATCTGTTAAATAATCAATAACATCACCAGAGCTTTGGCGTGTTGCTTGATTGCGTGGGTTTTTCGAAAAATCTTTTTTAAGTATTTTAAATTTTTCTTCTAAATCTTCGAACAGATTTTCATAATCATGGCTGAACATTTCATCTTTTTTAGATCCTTCGATCTTTTCGATGCGTTCGATCCATTTTGTAAAGGCTTCAGCATTGCGTTCAGGTATAGCGCGCCATTCATCTAAGATTTGATCAGGAATAACAAAAGGTTTATGAGACCAGCCAAGTTTTTCACGTGTTGCTTTGATTTCAGCTTCACCTAAAGGCGCGCCATGTGTTTCACATTTGCCTTCTTTTGTCACAGCACCAAAGGCAATTTTTGTTTTGCACGCAATAAGAACGGGACGATCGCTTTGGCGTGCTTTGCTTATCGCATCATAAATTTGGACAGGATCGTGACCATCGATCGACATCACAGCCCAATTATAGGATTCGAAACGTTTTAACGTTTGATCCGATGTTGAAAGTGACGTTGGACCATCAATTGAAATTTGATTGTCATCAAATAAGGCAATCAATTTATTCAGTTTTAAATGACCTGCCAATGAACATGCTTCATGGCTTATGCCTTCCATCAAACAACCATCGCCTAAAAAGACATATGTATAATGATCAACAAAATCTTTGCTAAATTTTGCCGATAAATGCGCTTCAGCAATGGCCATACCAACAGCATTGGCAAGTCCTTGACCTAAAGGTCCTGTCGTTGTTTCAACGCCTGGTGTATGACCATATTCAGGATGACCTGGTGTTAAACTATCAAGTTGACGGAAATTTTTAATTTCATCGATCGTCATATCTTCATAACCGGTTAAATGGAGCAACGCATATAAAAGCATTGATCCATGACCATTTGAAAGAATAACGCGATCACGATCTGCCCATTCTGGATCTTCTGGCATAAACTTTAAAAAATAACGGTAAAGAACAGTTGCCACATCTGCAAGCCCCATAGGCATGCCAGGGTGACCTGATTGTGCTTTTTCCACAGCATCTATGGCTAAAAAACGAATGGCATTGGCCATTTGTGCGTGAAGTGGATCGTTTTGAATCTTGAGTGCTGCGTTGGACATGATCTTACCTTTTGCTAATTTTATAAACTTTATGAAATGTTTTATGGAATGTCTAGGCTTTTCTATTTGTGTTAATATATTTATTCGCGTGTCTCAATTAAAATCTCACGCTTACCCGCATGATTTGGGGCACTTATAACGCCTTCATTTTCCATGCGTTCAATCAATGTTGCGGCCCTATTATATCCTAATTGCAATTGGCGTTGAACGAAACTTGTCGATGCTTTTTTGTTTTTAAGCACGACTTGAACAGCTTGCGCATATAAATCATCTTTGGGATCCTCAAATCCCCCTTCATCACCATAAGAACCTGAATTTTCATCCTCTTTGGTGACTTCTTCAAGATAAGAGGGCTCGCCTTGCGATTTTAAATGTTGGACAATGTGCTCAACGTCTTCGTCTTTAACGAAAGGTCCATGAACGCGAATGATGCGGCCACCACCTGCCATATAAAGCATATCACCTTGACCTAACAAACTTTCAGCGCCACCTTCACCTAAAATCGTACGCGAATCAATTTTAGAGGTGACTTGGAAACTAATACGTGTCGGGAAATTGGCTTTAATTGTACCAGTAATAACATCAACTGATGGTCGTTGTGTTGCAACAATCAGATGAATACCTGCAGCACGCGCCATTTGGGCTAATCGTTGGATAGCCGCTTCAATATCTTTGCCGGCAACCATCATCAAGTCAGCAAGTTCGTCAACGATTACAACAATATAGGGGAAAGGTTTTGAGGCCAATTCTTGATCCTCAAACATCGGATCACCTGATTCTTCATCATAACCCGTTTGAACACGACGTTTTAAGTTCTCGCCGTTTTTAAGCGCTTCATTTAAACGAACATTATAGCCTTCAATATTACGCACGCCCAATTTGGACATCGCTTTATAACGATTTTCCATCTCACGCACAGCCCAACGTAAGGCGACGATTGCTTTTTTAGAATCCGTCACAACAGGCGCCAAAAGATGTGGAATACCATCATAAACGGAAAGTTCCAACATTTTGGGATCAACCATAATCAATCGACATTGTTCAGGCGAATGCTTAAATAAAAGAGATAAAATCATAGTATTAATAGCAACTGATTTACCAGAGCCTGTCGTCCCAGCCATCAACAAATGCGGCATACGGGCAAGATCCACAACAATGGGGCCACCCCCAATATCTTTCCCTAAAATCATAGGTAATTTGGACGCATTATTTTCGTAAACAGGCGTCACCAAAAGTTCGCGCATATAAACGGTTTGTCGTTTATCATTGGGAATTTCAATACCAATCGCATTTTTGCCTGGAATAACAGCAATACGAACAGACACTGCACATAAGGTACGCGCAATATCTTCTGACAAACTAATAACCCTAGATGATTTTGTGCCAGGGGAGGGCATAAGCTCGTATAAAGTAACAACAGGACCTGGATGAACTTTGATAATTTCACCTTTGACACCAAAATCTTGAAGAACCGCTTCTAATGCTTGAGCCGTTTGCGTTAATATATCGCGATCAACACTTTTCGAATCTTGTGATTCAGGTTGATTCAACAAATCATAAGGCGGCAAAACATAAGTATTGGGACTGTTTTTTTGATTTTTTTTGATCGGCGTGATCGCATTATTATATTGCGCTACATTTTGAGTATTGGAACCCGCAATTTCAACATCATAATCATGGTTTGAATTTTGAAATTGTTCAAAAAGTTCAGCATCATTTTGTTGAATCTGTTCTTTATTTTTCGTTTTTTTAGCTGGCTTGGATCTTATAATATCCGATTGCGGCATCGAAATTTTAGGCCTTTGTCGAATTAAATTATAAAGCGAAATAAAAGGAATCGTTATTGCTTCAAAAACAAGATAAGAACTTATAATAACCCCTTTTTTAAGAAGACCAAAAGGAATGCTAGACGCCAACATAAAAGTAAAAAGGCTTAACAAAAAAAAGAAAACTTGTATAAAATTTTGAGCAAGTCCATTTCCCATTAAAGGCATTAAAACTTTTAACAAATTTGTTAATAAAAGATCACCTGTAATGCCCCCTAAACCAGCATTCATAGGCCAAAAATCGTAATTGGGGAAAGGCGCCAAAACAAGAGAAAAACTTAAGACAGCAATTAATAATGACAATATACGACCAGGAATGGATACTAATGGCATATGTCTAAAAAAAGAAACACCCCACAAGAAAACACCTAAAACAAGGACAAAAACGGAAAGACCAAAGCTTTGTAAAAAAAGATCAGCCGAATAAGCACCAAAAGTCCCTAAATAATTATCAATCTTGACTGATTCATTGGCTGTGTTAAAAGAGGGGTCACTGGATGTATATGAAATTAAAGCAAGCACAAAAGCGCCTAAAAAACCAAAAATGGTAAGACCTATAATTTCATCGAGACGATGTTTAAAAAAACGTGCTAGGCTTTCAGGGAGTATTTGTCTTTTTTGTTTGCGTGTCATGATCTCTAAAGTTTGTTTAATAAATGCCAAAAATGGTAGTATCTAAAAACCATACCATACTTCAAATAGGAGTTAAATTAAATGTCTTTACCAAAATTTTTTATCATTTTCATTTTTATGACATTTAATTTCAAAATTTGCGAGAGCACATTAACGCAAGAGCAACTTAAAGAAATTAAATTTGATCTTAGGTTTCATATTGCTTTACATGATAAAAATCAAAAAATGCTCGTTGAAACTGCTCAATTATTGAAGGATCGAGAATTTGAAGTAACGGATCCTATAAGATTTTTAACCGAATCACAAACCATAGGGTTAGCAATCATTTGCTATCAAAATGTCATTATTTTAAATGCAGCTTGTTATGATTATAATTTAATAATAGGAGAATTATACGAAAAATGGGCAGCATTAACCAAACCTCATAAAAAAGAGAAAATTTTAAAAAAATACAAATTGGCATTTCAAAACTATATGTGTTTGTTTGGTAAGCAACAAAATAATGAACAGCCTTTATCCAAAATTGCATCTTTAGCGAAGAAATTTTATGATGAATTACACATCCTGTATTTTGATAACAAAAGTGATTGCCTTGAATGGATTTATAAAATTTTATTCGGTGAGATAAATATTGATGGTCAAAAACTAAAAAATAAAATTCAACATACTAAAAAAAGTGAAATTTTATGGAATTTTTTAATTAATCTAGAACAAAAATTTGGCAAGGATGTAAGAAAGATATTTAACTTAATTAATGAATAAAATGCATATTACGCTTCATCATAGAAATTACCCAATCGATCATGCAGGACACAGGGCAACCTCATTAAAATTTCTGAAATTAAGTCCTTTTAAAAAGTCAGAAACGCTCGTCATTCCAGTTGATACAATAAACGCATATATAGAATCCGTGAGTGCAGCAGCCAATCCTACCGCTATTGCACCGATAAATCCAAGCTCAAGTGTTTTCCGGATACAAAGCATTCCAATTGGGCCATCAGGTGCTGCAATTAGAAAACTTCATTTCAGATTTTTTAAAAGAGCTTCCTGGTGTAACAAAAACTGTCACTGAAGTCGTTTTGTCGTCGCCGAAAGATGAAAGCATTATTGTCGATTAAAAAAATTTTAGCCAGCAATTCTACTTTCAGATTTGGGCGCTTCTTGCATAAGTTGTTTTGCCTCGTCATCATTCAACCAATGATAATGCGTCAATAAATGCTGTAATTGGAATTCAATAAGCTTTTCATCCCATTTTTTTTCTTTTGCACCTTGATAAATATAGCCTTCAAAATTAATGCCTCGTTTGAAACATTCTTCTTTAACAAAACGAATAAACGCGCCACTATCATCAATCATTACAATTTTTTCTGGTTTAAAAGATATTTTATCTAAAAATGCGCCTATAACAGGTCCTTTTTCTTCAAGGTCTGTCGATAAAACACCTTTGTAAAAAACAGGCTGCGATTTAAACCCTTGCAAGGTAAAATCTTTTGACGTAAAAGATCCCTCAAAACCCAATGATTTTAAATGATCATAACGCCAAATTTCAAGACGTTCATATAAGGCAGCTTTTCCTGTATTCATAGAAGTACACGCAATAACAGGCACATTTCTTTCTTGCAGTTTTTTAATTTCTGAAACAATATCAGGTTCAATTAAGGGTCTTTTTGCTTCTTCGAGAATTATTGATAAAATCTTATCCCAATCTTTTACTTCTGGGTGGTCCGCAACCATCTTTTCACGAAAATTAATACCTTCGGCCTTATGTTCATTAATGAGATATGTATCCACAGGTTGGATTAAAGTTTCATCAACGTCAAATATCACTAATGTGTTAGGAGATTTGATAGAGGAAAAATCAATTGCTTTAAAATTTGAAACAGATTGTATAGAAAAATCTGGAGAACAAGCATTGATGATAAATATCAAGGAAATTCCTAAAGTCAAACGAATGGCAAATCTAATGAATCGAATTTTCATATTTGTTTCCTTAAATTAATTTCGTTTATAAATTAGTAGTATCAAAAATATACCAAATACTAGCTGTTTCCCTGAACAGGCGAGAAGCGAAACTTCGAGCACAGATTCAGGGTCCAATTAACAATCATGATCATAGATCATGACATTATTTAAATAATGTTGCCATGCTCTTTCGAGCATGAATTTCCTTTTGGATCCTGGATCTACGTATGAAGCT
>JAUYSY010000078.1 GCA_030696155.1 Alphaproteobacteria bacterium
TTTAAGCCCTTTTACGGCATTGGTGGGAGTAAGTTGCTTCAATCCTATCGCACGCCAGCAGTTCATGGCATGGTTGCTTTTAATCCATCGAAAAATTTAATTGTTGTAACCTATCGAGGTACTCAAAAAGGTAAAGAATGGTTAGGGCAAAATTTTAATTTTATTAAAAAACAGCCAGTTTTAGCAGGAATTGAAGGTTCTGCTTTAAGAGATTTCGACGGTTGGGTACATGCTGGTTATTGGAATCTTTTTGAAACGACAAAAGATCAAATAGAAGCAAGTATTAAAGAGTTTTTATTGAGATTAGAAGAAAAAGAAAGAAAAGATGTTAAGTTGTTATTTACAGGTCATAGTCTTGGTGGTGCTACAGCAACGCTTGCTGCAGGTTATTTTGCTTCACAGGATGATTTTAAAGGTTTGGAAAAAGAAATTCGAACTTTTGGTTCTCCTAAAGTTGCGGGGGAAGATTTTAAATTATGGCTTGAAGCGCGTGTCCCAGGTAAAAGTTTTGCGCGCGAAACTGATCCGGTTCCAACTTTTCCACGTGTTTCTGATTATTTGGGGTATTATAAATCTATTTATACACCCTATTTATTGGACTCATTTGGAGATTATTCTTTTGATTTGGATGCGGCACATGATGCACGTAAGTATCAGCAAGCAATTTATGCTTTAAGAAATATACCATATGAAAAAATGTATATTAAAGGTGCTGAGCTTTTAGATAAATAAAATATTTCACTATAAATAATGGGTTTTATTGGTTTAAGCCCTTTATTTTTTTTTTGAATATAATCAAAATTATTTTTATTCTAAAACTTATTAATATAAATTTTTAAATTACATTATGTTAATGTATCTTTAATGTAATTTTGTTTTAATTTTAACGTTTTTATGTTATATAAACATATTGAATATATTTTTTTTAAAAAGATTGGATTTAAAATGAAAAAAATTATTGCAGTATTTTTTGCCTTCATACTTTGTTTTTCAATGGCTTCATTTGCTGGCTTCAAGGAAGCTGCTGAATTGTTTGAGCAAGAAAGATATATTGAAGCTTATGATGAATTTTTTGCATGTTATCTGCAGAATGATTTAAGGGGGAATGGCTATATTCGTCATTTGATATCAGCTAATAAGCTTGATGCGGAACGAAAAGAATTTTGGTCTTCATATGAACTTCAAAAACTTGAAGATACAACCTGTATAAGATCCGAAAAATCTTTAAAAGCCTCAATGTTATATCAAGAATTTTTGAAGGAACATATTAGGCTATTAAAAGAAAAAAAACAGAATAAAAAAAAGAGAATAAATATAATATTAAGTGGATTGGTTCATCAATTATTAATTTTACATAAGGAATCAATAAGCCGTGCTACTTTTATTTTGATAAATATTTCTGGAAATGATGAATTTAGAAGACTTTTCAAGCTTTCAAATTCAAGTGGTTATTATGATTATGCGTTAGAATGGTACGTTGATCGTGATATTTATATTGATGCTTTTCAGAAAGGGTTTTTGAATAAAAAAGGGTATGAGACTTATAAATTATATACACAATTTTTGATTAGATTTCCTGTAAAAGGTGAAGGTGAATTAAAAATTGCGAATATGTTAAAAAAAAATGAAAGTCTTCTTAATGATCCAAAACATCTTATGCTTCTTAATCGTTGGCTTGTTCAAGCTGCTCATTTAGGAAACCAAGAAGCTATTGAAAGCGTATCTAAAAATTTAATTTGTTTGATTATGAATAAAAATAAATTAAATGATGCGAGCTATATCAGAGATAGTTCAATTTTAACGTGTCTTTATAAGGCGGCATATGATGGCTTAGATGATGGTTATTATGCGTGTTTATTAGGATGTAATTTTGATGAGAATCATAAAAAAAATGAGAGTAATATATGCGGTATTCAAAAAAACAATAAAAATGCGATTTTTTGGTATAAAAAAGCAAAAGAACAGGGGCATTATTTAGGTGCTTTTAATTATATTACTTTATGGTGTGATGATTATAAGAAAAATAGTAAAAAATTTATAGATGACTCAAAATTAAAGGATTTTGTAAATATTATCAATGAGATATTAAAAATTGAAAATGATGAATCTAATATGAATACGCAAGAGCATAAAGAGAAATTATCTAAAAAAATTAATTGGTTTGTTGAATTTACTTATAATAATTCAAGATTAAATTTTGATTCATTGGAACGCGCATTAAATTATGTTATTGAACACGGTGAAATAGAAAGTAAAAATATAGCTGAATATTATAAGGCTGTTTTTAGTAAAATTGATTTTTTTGAAGAAAAACTATCAGATGATGATTGTTTTCAATTGTATTTAAGCGCGAGTAAAACATGTTATCTTGCAATGCTTGAACTTGGTTGTATTTATGAACATGGTTTATCAGGTCAAGAAATCGATTTTGATAAATCGTTTACGTATTATACAAATGCTTATAATAGGATGAATGATTTAGGTCTAACCAATTATATTATGTTTTACAATTTAGGTATGTCTTATTTAAATGGTCGAGGATGTGAAAAAAATTACGTATATGCATATGAATTATTGAATAAAGCTTATGCATTAGCGCCAAATGATTCTGATGTCGTTGATGCGATCTTAAGATGTTGCTTCCTTTTGGGTGAAACATACAATAAAAAAGCATATAAATTTGCCGTGTTAGCCTATAAAATGAATATTCCTTTCGGTGACTTTAATTATGCAATTTGTTTGCTTTTTGGTAAAGGTTGTAAAAAGGATGTTAATCAAGCAAAAGAAATTATTAACAGCTATTATGATAAAAATAATGCTTTTGCTGCTTATTTGCTTGGAAAAATTGAATTAATAGAATCTTCATATGGCAATGCGCAAAAATATTTCGAAGATTTTGTTTTGTGGGCTGATCCAAATTCAGATCTTGAACAATCTTTTTTTGGAGAGGTTACTTCGTTTCTTTCACATAAAACTTTAGATGTATTTGATGATTCTAAAGTAACTGAAAAGCAAGAAGAAGATTCTGAAGAGATAGATGATCAAGGTGATGGGAAAGATTTTGACATTCAAGCAATTATTGAAGAAGAGCGTCAAAAAAGTTTAGACAAAAGGTTGTTAAAGAATCGTCAGCAATCTATTGAAACAATCGAAGAAGAAAATGTGTTGCCTTCATCTATCCGCACATTAAAACCTAAGCAAAGACAAATTTTTGATGCGATTATGGATTCTTCTGTTAATCAAGAAGTAAAGTGGAGTCAATTTGAAAAACTCATTTGTGGATTAATGAAAAAAGGTGATTTTTTGAAACCAGCTGGTGGATCTAAAATTAATATTAAATTAGGTCAAGTTCAAAAACAAATTCATATGCCTGAGCATAATGAGGCAGCACCTTTATGCCCTGGACGACTTAAAAAAGCCAGAGAATTGCTTTCAGCTGTTGTGTTGGAAGAACAAGTCTAATGAACATTAAACTTCTGTTGCAATCTATTGAATTCTTTTTCGTTTACTCGAAAATGTAGACGAGTTGTACGTTAGAATCGAGTCGACCAAAAAAAGCCATGTTTGTAAATCTAATCGATCTTGGCTTTTTTTTATATTTTCATTGATGCTTTTATATGAATGTCATATTTTTGTATAATTTTTTAATACAACAATATGTATTATTTATATTTTTTGAAAATTACAAAATAGATTTGTTATTTATTTTTTTATTGTTTTGTTTTTACTTATGTGTTAATTTTTTTTATTAAAACTAATACATAGGGTTGATGATGAAGAAAATTATTGCAGCATTTTTTGCCTTTACATTTTGTTTTTCAATGAGTTTGCATGCAGGTTTTAAGGAAGCTGCTGATTTGTTTGAACGGCATAAATATGATGAAGCGTATGATGAATTTCTGACTTGTTATAAGGCGAATGATTTAAGGGGCAATGCATACCTTCATCATTTGATATTAAACGATAAGATTGATGCTGCACGAAAAGAATTTTGGAGTGATTTTGAATTCCAAAAGTTAGTAGATACAACATGTATAAGATCAGAAAAATCTTTGCAAGCATCTGTTCTATATCAAGAATTTTTAAAACAAAGTAATGACTTGTTAACAGAAAAAAAAATAAATAAAAAAAAGAAATTAGAAAAATCTTTGGTTGGATTGTTGAACAAATTAGTAGATCTACACAAAGAATCAATAAGTCATGCTACTCTTATTTTAATAAACATTTCTGAGAACATTGAATCTAAAAAAAGATTTAAACTTTCTGAGACGAGTTTTTATTATGATTATGCGCTAGAATGGCACGTGGATCGGGATATTTATTTAAGTGCATTACAAAAAGGATATTTAGATAAACCAGGTTATGAGACTTATAAATTAAATGCACAATTATTGGAGAGAGTTTCTGGTAATGGTGTAGGCGAATTTTTAATTGCAAAAATACTGGCAAAAAAAAAGCTTCCTGATGTTGAAAGCCATCGTAAAGTTTTAGATCGTTGGTTTATTCAAGCTGCTCATTTAGGAAATAAAGAAGCGCTTGAAACAGTGCTTGAATATCAGCTTGACTTGATTAAGAAAAAAAATAAAGTATCTGATGAAAGTTATATTAGAGACAGTTCGATTTTAACTTGTCTTTATAGGGCTTCATATGACGGTATTGCTGATGGTTATTATGCTTGTTCATTAGGATACAATTTTGATGGGAATCATAAAAAAACCGAAAATACTTTATTAGGTATTCAAATAGATAATAAGAAAGCGATTTTTTGGTATAAAAAAGCAAAAGAACAAGGTTCTTATTTGGGTGCTTTTAATTATATTGCTTTATTGTGTAATAAATATAAAGATAAAGTTGAAAAATTCATAGATGAATCAAAAATAAATGATTTTATAAATATTATCAATGAGATTTTAAAAATTGAAAATGATCCATCTGAGTTAAATAATGAAGAAGATAAAAAAGAATTATCTAATAAAATTGTTCTGTTAATTGAATTTATTTACAATAATTCTTCTTTTAATTCTCCTTCATTGTTGAAAGGATTAAATTATGTTATGGCGCATGGTGACATAGAAAGTAAAAACTTAGCTAAATATTTAAAAGCGACGTATAATTCGAATTCTTTTTGTGAAGAAAAACTAACAGATGGAGATTGTTTTCGATTGTATTTAAGCGCTAGTAAAACATGTTATCTTGCAATGCTGGAGCTTGGTTGTATTTATGAACATGGTCGATTAGGTCAAGAAATTGATTTTCATAAATCGTTTGAGTATTATGCAAATGCTTATAATCGCATGAATATTTTGGGTTTAAGTAATTTTATAACATTATACAATTTAGGAATGTCATATCTAAATGGTCAAGGATGTGAAAAAAATTATGAGCAAGCATACGAATTACTGAATAAAGCCTATGCATTAGCACCTAATGATAAAGATGTTGTGGATGCTATGTTAAGATGTTGTTTATTTTTGGGAGAAAAATATAATAAAAAAGCTTATAAATTTGCAGTATTGGCATACAAAATGAATATTCCGTTTGGTGATTTTCATTATGCAATTTGTTTGCTTTTTGGAAAAGGTTGTAGCAAAGATATTGATAAAGCGAAAGAAATAATTAATAAATATTACAATGAGAGCCATGCAATTGCTGGTTATTTGCTTGGAAAAATTGAATTAATAGAATCTTCATTTGAAAATGCAAAAAAGTATTTTGATAATTTCCTTTTATGGGCTGATCCAAATTCAGACCTTGATCAATCTTTTGTAGCAGAAGTGAAATTGTTTTTTTTGGATGAAATTTTAGATGAATTTGATGCTTCTGAAGCGGGTAAAAACCAATTGCAAGAATCTAATAGCGTTATCTTAAATGTTGAACCTAATAATATTGAAGCTAATAACATAGAGGATGAATATGATGAATCGTATATCGATTATCAACAAATAATCGAAGTAGAACGTCAAAAAAGTTTAGACAAAAA
>JAUYSY010000047.1 GCA_030696155.1 Alphaproteobacteria bacterium
TAAGATTGATATTGCTGCTTTTATAATTTTACTTCTTGTATTTCATAGACATGTGCAATTTTTTCACCATCCCAATGATAGGCTAAATGGCGTTCTTGTTTACAATACGAAATTACTTTTGGTTTGAAAATGGCTGCACAATGGCCGCCTGAATGGCGAACAGAATGAAATAAAATACCCGATGATCCTTTGTTTTTAAGATTTGCACCTATTTGTTGTGAAGCGATATATGAATGAGGATCATAGAGATCTGGCCATTGATTCCAAAAATCTAAAATATTATGAAGATCAGCCTCTATTTGACAGGTGAGGACGCGCATTTCGCATTTAATGGGTGGTTGATGCGTTGCACGTAAAAAGGATTCTCGATGATGTTTTGTTTCGCTAATAGCCGTTTGAAGTTCTAAAGCAGCATAAAAAACGCCGTAACGGCCATCAGAAAATCGACTACCTGTAGGTGATAGATGGGTAAAAGGGGCCATGATGTAATGGCTGCCGGGTCCATATACGCGTTCTTCTTCGGGGATGATGCGGATTTGACCCGCGTCGTCCCGCAACCTATCATTGGTCATGCTTTCTATATAAAATAAAGCGTTTAAATCATCTTTTTCAGCCACACGTTCGAATAATTGGATCGTCGGAAAACGGCTGGAAATAATACGCCAACCAGGATTCCATTGAACCGACGATATGGGGATTATTGGATCCCGATTAATATTAGCCACGTTGCGCATCGAGATATTTCCGTACAAGATAAAGGTCGGCGACATTGCCAGAAAGCATGCGTTCCAATGCGGATTGTCCATTAAAAGGTTGCGCAAAATTAGGGCGTTTAATCCATTGATCGGAAAGTATGGGGTCTGGTAATAAAATTTGTAACGCTTTGTATATACCTAAAATATAGGAAATGCGTTCTAATGTATCACGTGTTAGATGCCCGTTTTTATTTTTTTTCCATTGGAAAAAAGTAGATCTTGGTGGATCACCTAAAATTTTGCGTTCTTCAAGGGTGGTGAGTGCCCAAAGGTGTGTAATATTGAAAAAACCTCTGAGTGCAGGGCCCACAAGATCCTGAGGTAGATCGCCTAGATTTTGATTTGCATTAACCATCTTTTTTGTCCATATAAAGACTATATTTTTATATTAGTCTTATTTCGGACTTTACGCAAGAGGATATAGCTAATACCGTTTTCAAAAAAGAATAGGGTGTTTTCAAAATTAAATGAATAACTTTTTTTCTCCCTTCCTACGTCCCGTGGCTTGTCCACGGGATCCAGTCTTACAATGACAAAGAAAGATGCATCTTGTT
>JAUYSY010000052.1 GCA_030696155.1 Alphaproteobacteria bacterium
AAGTGTTTATTTGTATGTCATTTAAATAAAAGTCAATATTATTGACCAATCTATTATTTTATGTTATATAGTCGATAGAATTGAGAAGTAGACAAGGAACAACGAGCGAAGTGTATCCTGATATACATGAGTAAGGCGTGACGATGTATCCTTCCAATATAATTGACTATATGAGTTATTAGCTGGAGGATTTAATGAATATAAAAGCCTTTTTTGACAAAAACACATCAACAATTACCTATGTTGTAAGTGATGAAACAACGCATAAATGCGCTATTATTGATCCTGTCTTAGATTACGATCCTCTGCTCGGTAAAATCACAACAAATTCTGCAGACATATTAATCGAGTATATAAAATCCAATGCATTATACGTTGAATGGATTCTTGAAACACATATCCATGCTGATCATCTAACAGCTGCACATTACCTAAAAGTAAAACTTGGTGGCAAAATTGCTCTTGGTGCAAACATTACAGAAATTCTTAAATTTTGGATCCCTGTTTTTAATACATCCCAAGATACACCTTTAGATGGTTCACAATTCGACTACCTGTTTAAAGATAATGAGCATTTTTCAATTGGGTCTTTGGACGTAAAAGTTATGTATACGCCCGGTCATACCCCCGCCTGCATAAGTTATCTTATTAATGATGCTATCTTCGTGGGCGACACGATTTTCATGCCACATATGGGCACAGGTCGCACTGATTTTCCAGGAGGCAGCGCTGAAATACTTTATGACTCGATTCAGAAAATACTGCAATTACCGCCAGAAACCAGAATTTTTACGTGCCACGATTGTCCTGCTGAAGGTGCTTCGGCATTGTATGAAAGCACTATAAAAGAAGAGAAAAAATCAAATATATTGATTAACGACGGCATCACCAAAGAAGAATATATTGAAAAACGTCGCAAACGCGACCAAAGCATGACAGTCCCACGTTTATTATTACCAGCGATTCAAGTCAATATGCGCGCCGGATATCTAGGTAAAGCCGAAAGTAATGAAATACAATATATAAAAATTCCGATTAATAAGATTGGGGTTTAATAAATATGCATTCTACATAGTGTAATTGCGCCCCCGTGTTAAAAGCGAGAGAATGTCTCCTAGAGCAGAAGCTCCATGATTGAAACGAAATAACAACGAGGAGACATTCCATGAGGTATTATGCAGGACTAGACGTCGCATTAAAAGAGACATTTATGTGTATTGTAGATGAAACAGGAAAAAGGGTATTTGAGAGCAAGGCTGCAACAAACCCACAAGCTCTTTATAAAGAACTCACTAAAAGTGGCATTAGCCTAGAAAAAGTTGGCTTAGAA
>JAUYSY010000080.1 GCA_030696155.1 Alphaproteobacteria bacterium
ACAACTTTGCCGATTGATATTGTTGATAATGTTGATGCAAGTACGTTGATTGTAGATAAAGGTCAGATCGATTTTGATAATGTAAAATTTGGGTATAAAAATACGGATCCTTTATTCGATGGTTTGTCCATTCGTATTAAAGGCGGTGAAAAAGTAGGGCTTGTTGGTTATTCTGGTAGTGGTAAAACGAGTTTTGTGAATCTTATTTTAAGGCTTTATGATATTGATCAAGGTCGTATTTTGATTGATGGTCAAGTCACAAAAGAATGTACACAGGATTCGTTGCATGAAGCGATCGGGATGATTCCACAAGATCCGTCTTTGTTTCATAGAACATTGCTGGAGAATATTGCCTATGGGAAACCTGACGTAAAAGTTGATGAAATTCATACAGCTGCAAAACAAGCGCACGCTCATGATTTTATCCAAAATTTACCTGAAGGATATCAATCTTTGGTAGGTGAGCGTGGAGTAAAATTATCAGGTGGACAACGCCAACGAATTGCTATTGCGCGCGCTATGCTTAAAAATGCACCAATTTTAATTTTGGATGAAGCAACGTCTCAATTGGATTCTGTGACAGAAAATGATATCCAAGATTCTTTGTGGGTGTTAATGCAAAAAAAGACAACGCTTGTGATTGCACATCGTTTATCTACACTTCTTCATATGGATCGTATCTTAGTGTTTAACAAGGGTAAAATCGTTGAAGACGGTACGCATAAGGATTTGCTTGCCTTAAATGGTCTTTACAAAACATTGTGGGATGCACAAGTAGGTGGGTTTTTACCCGACAAGGAAAATCATTAATGGATTTTTTTCGAAATTCTATTACTGTGGTCAATTGATGCGTCGCTTCGGTACTCATATCCTCATGTATAAAAATACACGAGGGAACCTGTGCCGAATCTCCTATCACTCACCTCATATTAGCGGGTTTCGAAAGAAGTCTAATCTTTTAAAAATAAGCACTGTTTATAAATTACGAAAACAGTGCTTATTTCTAATCCAATATATTAGAACATTCCTTTAAGTTTATCCAAGAAACCTTTTTTAGCTGGATTTTCTTTCGCCAACGTCACTTGTCGATCAAATTCGATTTTAAAATGATCGCAAGATTTTTTCATAAAATATAGAAGTTGATCAATGTCGCCCCACATTGTTTTTCTTTTATTTGCATCCGTTTCTTTTTTGAAAGCAGCGAGTTTTGTATTAAATTTTATTTTTTGATCGCTCCAAATGTTATTTAAATCACCATATTTTGTTGTGTAGTCTTTTTTTGACCAATTTGATGTCTCTGATGGTTTGTCGTGAAATAAACTTTCTTTACCACCAACAGCTGTAAAGGTATCTTTACAATTTTTATTGAAAACTTCTTCATATCGTTCTTGAAAATTGCTTGCGGCGATAGTTGGGTTTTTATCAGCATCTGATGCTGTCAGCACCGTAACATCTGCATATAAATTTGATGTTAATACGAATGCAAAAAAACTAATGAAGACAAATTTAGTTCTCATGGCGTTTCCTCCCTTTTTATATTTCTTTTAATTAATTTTATCATATGAGCTTAATTAGTGTATAGTATTTTAAATAAAATATATCAGTATCTATCGTTGTTTTATTGATATATAAAAAATAACGCGTTGTTTAAGCAAGTTTTTTTATTGTTTCAATAGTCATTTTATTGAAATCTTTTATAATATCAGCATCAATAACTTTAAATAGGAAGCTATATGAAACGCGCCAAATTTTATTGTTTTGCGTCGCAATTGTTACTGTTTTGTGATTAAGGCGAATGACAATGCCGATTATTTGATCACCATCTTTGTCGAAACCAACACATTCATTAACGCGTAAATTATTTTTGGATAATTTTTCTTTATTGGGTTGAATATCTGTTTGGGCATTGCGTATATTTAAAAAATAATAAGGTATATTCCAAATTTTTTGATCATGGATATTTTTGATTTGAACCCGTTTTGTATTTTTTTCAAGAATTATTGCATCAATCAGCGCATTTTTGGTGGTGTCAAAATAGGCAATTTGATCGCCTATTTTAATTGTTTTGCGCAATTGGTGAATACGTTCAGGATCTTCCATTTCATTTTGAATGCTTACATTTAATCTGTACAAATCAAAAAGAGAGGCTGTTTTTAATGCATTTAAAATTTCAGTATAATTCATAGCTTATGGGTATGAAATGAGTGAAGTAAAGGGCACTTTTATTTTGTCACGTCCTTTTAAAGCGCTTAATTCGATAATGGTTGCTGCTGCACAAATTTGCGCATTCATCGCTTCCAATAAATGAATGGCTGCTTGTAATGTGCCACCTGTCGCTAATAAATCGTCAACAAGAACAATGCGTTGATGTTCTTGAATAAGGTCGCTTTGGATTTCCATTGTATCCGTACCATATTCAAGATCGTATGTGTATGACGTTGTTTTGCCAGGCAATTTACCTTTTTTGCGCATCATTACAAAACCACAATTTAATTGGTAAGCGAGAGGCGCTGCAATAAGAAAGCCACGTGATTCAATGGCAGCCAATAAATCAGGTTTTAAGGGCGCAATTATTTTGGTGAGCTCATTTATGGCGTTTTTCCACGCTTCACCATGTGCAAGAAGCGTTGAAATATCATAAAATTCAATACCCGGTTTAGGGAAATCTTGAATGGTGCGTATATGTTTTTTGAAATCCATTTACATTCTTTCTTTTTCAAATTTAGTTTTCTTGGCTTCTGTGTAGGCCAAGAACAATGTCGCTGGAATGATAATCGCACATCCTAATAGGATAGAGTTTTTAAGCTGTTCATGAAATAGAAAATAAGCAAAAGCTGTTGAAAAAATTATTTCAACATAACGTAAAGGGGCGAGCGCCGATACGTCAACGAGCGCAAATGCTTTTAGAATAAAGTACAAAATCAAATTGCCACCTGCACCTAAAATAAATAATAGAAATAATTCATTTAAGGTTGGGTTTTGCCAGACTAATATAGCCGGTATAAAACCAATGATTGTTGTTACAAGGGCTGAGTAAAACAACATCGCCAAAGTCGATTCTTTAACAATAAGGACTTTATTGATAATATCAAGACTTGCAAAAAATATGACTGATATAAGGAATACAAGGCTATATATGTTAAAATCGGCTGAATGCACTTCAAGGCTGACGAGAATACCGAAAAGACCTAATATGGCTGCAGCCCAACGTGATAAGACAATTTTTTCTTTTAAGAAGATATAGGCCAAAATAAGCACAAAAATGGGGACGGTGAAGCTCATTGTTGTTGCAAGTGTGAATGGTACATCTTTGGCGCTTAATCCGATTGACCAAGCAGCGACAGCCACAAAAAGAAGTGCGCCACGGATAAAATGAATAAAGGGTCGAGAAGTATAAAAAGATTTTTTGCCGTAATAGAGCATGAAGGGTAGAAGGCTTAAGGTGCCGAAAAAGAAACGAAACCAAGCGACTTGAAATGAATCAAGACGTTCACCTAAAAAGCGCATAAGGACATCATTGCTTGATGAAATGAAGAGTGAAATAATAAAAAATAAAGCTGCTTTAATGAAAAGCATAGAATTTGATTTTTGCTGCATAATGAATCCTTCAATTGTAGAAATGCAGCAATACATTATACGCTCTTTAGCTGCATTTATAATGCGCCCGCAATCTGTGATCAAATCGGCGCTTGTTTCAGAATGTTTTTAACATAATTTAGGTGAAGCGTCTAATAAATTATGAGTGCTCGATCTATATTTTGGAGATCTTTGCGTGATTCAAAATGCTTGAATCCATTTTTTTGAAAAATAGAAACAACATCATCTTTTTGGTGGATGCCTAATTCAAGAATAATGCGACCTTTGGGCGCTAGAAAGGGCTTCACTATTTTTGCAATTTGACGGTAACAAACTAAGCCATCGTCCCCGCCATAAAGTGCTTTTTCTGGATCAAATAGACGTACATCAGGTTGTAAAATATCTTTATCTTTGTGGGGGATGTAAGGAGGGTTTGAAATAATAAGATCAAAAGTGGTGTTTATGCCTTCAGTCCAATTTGTATTGAGAAGATATGCTCTGTCTGAAAGATTATGATAATTGATATTTTTTTGTGTAATTTGAAGTGTTTTTTGTGAAATATCAACACCCAAACCAAAAGCGTTTGGATATTCTTTAAGAAGACTAATCAAAAGACAGCCTGTGCCTGTCCCTAAATCAAGAATCTTGAGCATTTTTTGCTTGTCAGCGAATTGTTCGATACTTGCATTTATTAATGTTTCAGAATCGGGTCTTGGGTCGAGTGTGTCTTTGGTTACGAAAAAAGGGAGACTCCAAAATTCACGCATCCCTAAAATATGAGAAATGGGTTCGTAAGTTGTTCGACGTTGAATTAATGAAATGAAATAGTCTGATTGTTCTAATGATATAAGCTGATCTGGATTGCATATAAGATCAATGCGGTTGATTTGTGTGGCTTTTTCAAACAGTAATATGCAATCCAACCGTGGATTTTGAATAGAGGTATCTTTAAGGCGCGTTAGGCCTTCTTCGAAAATAGTTTTGGCATTTTTTTTTTGCAGCAATTTAGTATGTTCTCATCAATATTAGTGGTCACTATTATATGCGAATGTAATTTTAAAAAACAATAAATCTATTTGTATTTTTATGATAAAGCATAACATGATTTTCAAAAGGGTATTGCTTAAGATCTCCCTTTTAGCTATCCTTATTGCATAAGAATAAGGAGGAAAAAATGGCTAAAAATGAATATAAACGTATTGCCCTTGCTTGTCAGGGTGGTGGTTCTTTAGGTGCTTATCATATTGGTGCGTATCAAGCAATGCAAGAAGCTGGTTATTTGCCTGATGTTGTTTCTGGTATTTCAATTGGTGCTTTTACGGCGGCTTTGATTGCGGGTAATAATCCTGAAAACAGAATGGAAAAATTGAAGGCTTTCTGGGATACAATTTCATGGCCAGAAATTATGAATGGTATGCCTATTCCGCCTGAAATGCGTAAAATGCATAATTCAATGACATCGATGCAAGGTTTTATATTTGGGCAACCAAATTTTTTTGAACCACGTGTTCCTGGTGCAAAACATCAACCAAAAGGATCTCTTGGTGCTATTAGTCACTATGATACAAGTAAATTAAAAGGTACTTTGCTTAAATTTGTAGATTTTGATCGTATTAATAGCAAGAAAACACAACTTTTATTGGGTGCCACACGTATTAAAGATGGTCAACTTGTTTTCTTTGATAGTGCCAAAACTAAGATTGGGCCTGAACATGTAATGGCTAGTGGTGCTTTTCCTCCAGGTTTCCCGCCTGTTGAAATTGATGGTGAAATGTATTGGGACGGTGGATGCGTTTCAAATACGCCATTGGAAGGTATATATGAGATTGAGCCACGTGTGCATACCCTCGTCTTTATGATTGATTTGTTTAATCCAATTGGTGAAGTGCCAAAAGACATGGAAGGCGTATCGATCCGCACAAAAGATATTATGTTCACAAGTAGAACAGCGCATCATATTGAACAGATTAGCAAACGTCACAATCTCAAAAAAGCTTTAGGTCATATATTGGCAAAGATCCCAGCAGATCTTAAAAATGATCCTATTGTTAAGGAAATCAAAGCTTTTGCTAGTGATTCGGATTTTGATATTGTTCATATTCTTTACAATGCGCCATCATATGAAGTGGATACTAAAGATTGTGAGTTTTCAAAAACCTCAATCAAGGATCGTTCAGATCATGGTTACACTGACATGAAAAATGCGGTTGAAAATAGTCCATGGCTTAGAGAGCCAGTACCACATGCGGGTTGTAGTGTTCATAAATTCCATGGGTCGGAATTTAAAGGATCAAAAATTAACAGATAAAAACGTCAATTTTTCCTTCTTGCTTGAAAAACCACCCTTCATGGGTGGTTTTTTTTAATTAAAATGAAAAAGATATGGTTGTTGAATAGATTTTTTAGATTGCTACGTGGTTTTAAAGCTTCTAATGACCAAGATTTTATATTGTTGTAGTGAAATAACTTCAAATTGATACATCGTCAAACCTTTCTCATGTAGGAAGAGACTACACATAGCGCGTCATTCTTTGTCTGAATTTAAAGTTATTTCACTATATAAAACAATCGGCTGCGTTTTCGTTTTCTTGAACTCGTTGAAGTGAAGCTTCATCATAGATCCAAGATTTAAATTAAAATACATGCCCAAGACATCATGACAAGTATATTAAATGTTGAAAAAAAAGGGGCGGATGCCCCTTTTAGAGAAAAATTAGAGTTTATATTTTTTTTTCCAGTGGTTTCCGCGACGTTCTAAGCTTTTGCCTTCTTTTTCGGCTGTTTGTACAATTACTTCTGTGGCTACATTCACTAGGTTGATGGCACCATCGCCAATTTTTCCATCGACAATCTGGTGTTTGGCTTCTCTGAAACGTTGATGTTTTGTTTTGCGTATTTGTATTTCTTCATTGTTTAATGTAGTTCTAGTCATATTGATTGCACCAACATTAGTGCCATTGAAGATAATGTTGTAAGAAATTTCATTTTCTTCTGATTCTTCAATTGTAGGCGTAAGAAGAAGCATCGCATTACTGTTAATAGATTGGTTAATGAGAGCGTATAGTGGTGATGTAGTATCAACATCATAGCCGTAATGTTCGTCTGCGTATCCAGCGTCTTCATTGAAGGCAACATCTAATGTTATATGATTTTCGTTAATATTGTTTGTAGAGAAAATAGGCCAATTATGGGCTGATACTGCGTTTGTAAATGTAATCATTGCTACAAAAAACACAATTTTTTGCATGAATTTAGTCATCAATAACTCCTTAATAGGGTGAGGTTCTTGATAGATTTATAACTAAATTATTATGGGATGCAAGGTCTATAATGAATTATTTCTTATTTTTTTTTCTGTGTATGTTGGTTGTGCCAGTCATATAATCGTTAATGAATATAAAATATTTAACTTTTTTTTTGGTTGATTTTTCTTCATCTGGAATAAGTAGAACTGACGATTTTTTATTTTCAACATGTTTGTTAATAGGTTCGCGGAATTCTGATGGACGTTTGAGGTAATATTGATAGGTTGAATCTGTTATTGTTGATGATTTTTTGAAAGGCACGTTTAATTCTATGTAATTTCCCTTAATTTTTTCTGTTGAGAAATAAGGCCATTTTTTGGCAAACAATGTTTTTGTAGAAGTAATTAATATTATAACTAACAGAAATTTTTGAATAAATTTAGGCATAGACGTCTCCATAGCATATTTACTCTATAAATAGTCTACGATAATTTATGATGAAATTCAAATTTATAGTTTTAATGAAACGCCACAGAACAAGCTTCATGGATTTTCATTTTAATATTATTATAAAACAGGTTCTTATTATAATTTGTCAGATTCATTCTTCACGGAATGTAAAGATAATTGAAATAGTCTGTTTAAAAGTAATTTAGCTGTGTTTTGAGCGGAAAAACTGAATGTTTTTTCTGATGCTTGTATTAACATGTTATGCAATATTTGAAAATTATCAGGTGCATGGGGAATAAGATAATCAAGACATAATTGAGCAAAATTTGCTTCAGCAACATGTTTTGCCCAAGGGCTGAATTCTTTTAAAACTGCTTCTGTGAATAGATCAATTGCTATTTGAATTCTATTAGGCATATATTGAGTAGGTCCAATGCCTAATTGATACATACGTGCCAAAAGAACCTCTGAAACATGCTTAATGACAGAATCGGTTGTTTGCTGGTATAGATGAGTATAATAGTTAAATTGTGTTTCATAACGATTTTGTGATGAACGAGTAATGAGTTCATGGGGAATATTCATTAAAAGATCAAAAGTTTTTTGAAATCTGAAAGGGTTATTTTTGGTGGGCCCTAGTCCCAAAAGGTACATTTTGGCTAAATTTTTTATAGCAATATTTTTTGCCCAAGGGCAATGCTCTTTTGCAGCTGCTTTTATCAATAATTTAAATGCTATTGTAACCCTTTCAGGATTTTTTTGAGTCGATCCTAAGCCTAATAAATAAATACGTCCCAAAAAAGTTCCCGAAATATGTTGTGCTATTTCATTGGTTGAAAATCGATATAATTTTTTAAGGTAATGAATTTTAGTTTCAATTTGTTGGGTAGAGAAAAATTTTTTAAATGATTCGACAAAGTTATTTTTATGATCAAAATAGTTAATTAATGTTGTTATATCTTCTTGAAGTTCGGGCGATGGTTCAAAATATTCATTGTCATTTGAAATGAAGCTGTCGCCTAATTCATGTTTTACTTTTACGATGTCGTTATTTTCTGGAAGAACAATAAGGAAATTACCATTGCTAATCACTTTAAGATTAAAAGGTATTTCAAATACTAAATCATGGGTGAATTCTAAAATTGAGTAATTTTGATTCGATAATTCTTCATTTTTTTGATCAAATATAATGAAATTTTCAGACGATTCATTTTGTTCTTCTGAAATCATTATGCCTGTTTTGTCATCTGTTAATTGAATTTTTAACGCATTTGGTACGTTAAAACGCGTTCCATTTTCAAATGTAATTTCGTGATCTTTTTCATGTGTTGAAATAATAATAACTGCATGGAGTTCCTGGATAAAAAACCCATAAAGCGCTACTAGCAATGATAAAATTTTCATTTATTAATCCAAATAATGGGTGTGTTATTACACGTGTCTATAATGATTTTTGCATGACAGTGACTTTGATTCAATAATTTATATAGAGGGAAATTATTGAGATAATCTCCCTTATACTTTTTAAAATTAGTTCAATAGATTTTCAATCGACATGGCATTTTTTATTTTTAATTGGTCTTCAATTAAAATAATACGATTAATAGACATGCGATCTTTTATTGTTATATCCACAGGTTCTTCATCGATTAACATTTTGTCGTCAACTTCTTGTATATTGATTTCATGTGATGCATTAAAGTAAATATTTCCAGATTCAAGAATTTCTTCTATGTTATTTTCATCAGAATTTTGTTGGTTTTGAAGTAAAAATTTATTCAAAATTTCTTTAGCATTTTTTGTAACTTTAGGGCAATCTGTTTTTTGAGAGGCATTTGTGAGAAGCATTAATATCATTTGATTCTTTGATTCTTCATCTTCCGTGTTGTTGGTATTAGCCATTAGTGTTCTTGCTAAAGCGAGTTCTGCAAAATGTTGTGCTTTTAAAGAATCTGTTTTTTGGGAAGCTTTTATTAAAAGATCCCGGATTGTTTGTTCTTTTTCGGTTGAGTTCTCAGTTTGAATTTGATTTTTCATATACATTTGAGCTAAAGAAACTTCGGCAAAATGTTTTGCCCAGGGGCTAAATTCTTTGGAAATGGCTTCTTTGAAATAATTGCATGCCATTTCTATTTTGTTTGAAGTATTGTTTAAAGGACTTTTGTTCATTATATATAGTTGACCTAAGCAAGCGCAAGCGATGTGTTGTATGCGTTTATTCTTTGTTTTTTCATATGCTTTTGTCAGCAGGCTATAAGCATTGTCTAATCTGTTTGGATCATTCTTAGTAATGCCTTCCTCAAAAAGTAATAATTGACCTAATGCACCTTGAGCAGTGTGTACTGCCCAAGAATTTGTGTCTTCTTGAGATATTTCTGTTAAAAGATTTAATCCTTCTTGAAATTTAGTGGGATCGTTATCGTTAATCCATTCTATAGCTAATATTACTTTTTTATTTTTAATATTGGTTGTATTGCTAATTATACTTTGAGGGTAAATAAACAATGAATCGTTGTTGATGACAATTTTATATTCTTTGGGGAGCTTGATCGTTATATTTTTATTTTTTATATTTCCGTAAATTGTAGCTGTATTGTTACTTTGAACTGTAAAAATATTTTCTATATTTAAAATTTCTAGTCCTTCTGGATTTTCTAAAATTTTTAAATATCTTTTAATGCGTGGTACTTTAAAATTTGTGCCGTCATCGAATTGCACTTTATAAATTGACGTATTTTTCTCTAAAAGAGTGACTGCATGAAGTGGTTGTATTAACAATCCAGTAAGTAAAATGAACAATGATCGCTTTTTCATATTGTTATCCTAAACATATTATTTGGTTTCAAATTAAGTCAAAAATATATTTATTTTATAAAAAGGTCAATATAATTGTCTTATTTTTTTTAATGTATTAATGCGATTGCACTTAAATTAATGCCGAATTTGGTCTCATTTAAATGACATGTTCTACGGTAGCTGAAAAAATGAAGTGGATTTGAATAAGTATCAAAAGGCACTATATCAATATGTTGCAATCCTCTTTGTTTTAATCTCTCGGCACAAAATCCCTTGATATTAAAATAAAAATGATTTTCTTTATTGGCTTTTTTAAAAAAACAATCGTAATCAGGTTTTTTTGAATGAAATTCGTTAAAAAAAGGTAGACTTATTTCATAGGAATCTTGATCAATAGCCGGTCCAATAATGGCGTTGATATTCTCAAGTTTGGCCCCTTTTTCAATCATTAAATCTATGGTGGATTCTAATATGCCTGATAAGGCACCTTTCCAGCCGGCATGGGCAGCACCTATAATGCCATGTGCGTGGTCTGCGAAAAGAACGGGTGGACAATCTGCACCCATGATTCCTAAAACAAGGTTTGGTTGATCTGTCACCAAGCCATCGGCATTCACTTCTTCGCCTCTATCTTCATGTGGTTTGTCTACATAAACGGCAATATTCGAGTGAATTTGTTTGTTGATAATGAGATGTTGCGGATTTAATCCTAAATGTTCCATTGCGCGTTTACGATTTTCAACTATATGGATAGGGTCGTCACCTGATGAATACGAAATATTAAGACTTGCAAAAGGTCCTGTGCTGATACCCCCTTTACGGGTAAAAAAACCGTGTTGAATATTGGGTTGTGTTAAAAAGGGATGTTTGAAAGCTTCAATTTTTGTCATTTGAAAATCCTGAAATAATAATATCTGTATTGGTAATGGCAAAGGCTTTGAAAAGTTGGCCCATAGCAAGAGGATCAATAAGGCTTCTTGAGGCACGTAAAAAAGAATGTGGATTGTCTAGTTTTGATGCTAGAAAATGCACGCGTTCTTGAAAGCCTAAAGATGTTAGAAATGGACTTTGGGGAATGGGGCCTAAGGTATTTAATGCACGATCATGTGCCAATTTTTTTAAAGCACCAAAATCAACATGAGCTGTTATATCAGATTCTCCGGGATGTGCAAAAGGATCGACGAATTGATGTTTTTGTATCGCTTGAAGGCTAGATCCACCTAAATTTTCTGCATATCCATAATCTATAAATAAGGCAACACTAGATTGCTGTTTAAGTTTTTCATAAATCATTTTCATGAAATTTAAAATGGAAGGGGAGGTTTCGTAAATTTTAGTCGCATCAGGTAATTTTATATCTTGAGTCGATGGTTTAAAACAAGGGGACCATTGATTGTTTTGATATGTCACCCATGCTTCTTGCAATCCATTTTCTGATTTAAAATGTTGCACGGGGAGGGCGTCTAAAAATTCATTGGCAATTAAGATGAAAGGTTTATCAAAGGAAATGCTTTCGATTGATTTATACCAATGAATGGGTTTGAGAATGTTTTCAAGTTTTTCTTTTTGTATTTTTTGTAAAACGGGACTTGATTCTAATAAATGAAATTCAATATCAATATCTGTCCAATATTTTTGGGTTGCGCGCCAAACGTCGAGTAAAAAAGTGCCGCGCCCAGGTCCTAATTCAATGAAATGAAAGGAGGTGGGCGACCCCATTTTTATCCAACAATCATAGGCCCATAGACCTAAAATCTCGCCAAAAACTTGGCATAATTCAGGGCTTGTATAAAAATCGCCTTGCGCACCAAAAGGATCGCGCGTGCTATAATAATGCGCATTAGAAATGCTCATGAACGCGTCTAGACGAATATTTTTCTTGCCCTCAAAAATATCAAGAAGTGGGTTCATTTATGGGCGCTTTTCTGAAGACAAGATATAAACCAGCAATCAATAATGGCAGACTTAAAATTTGTCCCATCGTGAAATAATCTAAAATATAGCCAATTTGGCTATCAGGTTCACGGAAAAATTCAGAAGTAATACGGGACAATGCATAGAAAATCCCAAAAATCCCTGAAATAAAGCCAATACGTGCGCGTGCTTTTGAACATTTGCTTGCTGCAAAAAGAATGATGAAAAGAACGAATCCTTCTAAAAAAGCTTCATATAATTGACTGGGATGGCGTGGATAGGGACCACCTGATGCAAAAACAACACCTAAAGGGGATTCAGTAACGCGACCATAAAGTTCACCATTGGCAAAATTAGCGATACGACCCAAGAAAAGCCCAATGGGGAGGCCAGGAACGAGACAATCTGTGATCGCCCAGAAGGATAATTTACGACTATAGGTGTAATAGAAAATTGTAAGGATTGCCCCTAAAATACCACCATGAATCGACATGCCGCCTTGCCAGGTATAAAGAATTTCAATGGGGTTACGTAAGTAATAATCCCAATTATAGAGGAAGACAAAGCCTAATCTTCCGCCAATAATACCGCCTAAGACAATCCAAAAAAGGAGGTCATCAAAAACGAGTTTCGGTATATTGCGTGGTGGCAGTTTACCAAGATAGATGGCATAGAACCAGGCCGCTAAAAAAGAGACAAGATAAGCAAGCCCATACCAATGAATATCGATGGGGCCAATTGAAAATGCAACAACAGGATCTGTCGCATGAATGGTAAAAGTAAAAAATGACATTTAAGGCCTTTTGCAAAAAGTGATACGCACTTAAAGTCATAAATTGTTTTACTTTTTTCAGCAAGTCTAAAAAGTATGACGGAAGAAAACGGCTTAAATTATGTGGCAAAGTCTAGAGATCCTCGAACCGGCACGGAATATGCTCAAGGTATAGTGGAATAACTCGAAAGTATAGTAAAATGATTTGAAAATGCTACAAACTTTCTACGTCCCGCGGCTTGTCGCGGGATCCATAAAACCTATGGAAAAGTCTAGATAAATCTATTCATTTACCTCCTTCACAATGGACCCCGCGGACAAGCCGCGGGGCGTAGGAGGAGGGTGGTGCTCGTTCACTTGTAGCGTTTTCAAGCTATTTTGCTATACATAAGTCTGATTGTTGTGGGCTGATGACGAATTTGTCCATAATGTAAGTCGTTTATAGTTGTTTAACTTTATGTGCAGACAAGAAGTGACGCGCGATGCGTATTCTTCATACGTGAGCAAGGAAGGACGATGTATCCGTGTGAAGTTAAAGAACTATAAGTTATGCCACGAGTTTGCGTTGCTCATCCTCTGTCGATTGAAGATTCGACAAACGTGCGTAAAGGCCATTTTGTGCAATAAGACTTGCGTGATTGCCTTCTTCCAAAACCTGCCCTTGATCAATCACGTAAATATGATCGGCTTGGACGATGGTGGATAAACGATGCGCAATGACAAGGGTTGTTCTGCCCCCAATAAGCTTGTTCAGCGCTTCTTGAACCTTGCGCTCAGATTCGGTGTCCAAAGCAGATGTTGCTTCATCTAACAGCAAGATGGGTGCGTTTTTAAGCATCGCACGCGCGATTGAAATACGTTGTCGTTGGCCACCTGATAATTTAACACCATGTTCGCCAATGATGGTGTCATAACCATGCGGTAATTTTTCAATAAATTCATGCGCTGCAGCTTCAATTGAGGCTTGAATAATATCCTCTTCACTTGCTGATAATCGTCCATAGGCGATATTTGCTCTAATCGTATCATCAAATAAACTGATCTCTTGACTGACGAGTGCTATATTTTCGCGCAAACTATGAAGGGTGACGTCTTTAATAAATTGACCATCAATTGAAATATTGCCTTCTTGAATGTCATAGAAACGTGGGATTAAGTTTAAAATCGTTGATTTACCACCCCCTGAAGGACCCACAAGGGCTGTCATTTTGCCGCCTTTAAGGTTGATGGATAGATTTTTTAAAGCATTTTTGTGTGTATTGTAGGCAAAGCTAACATTGTCAAAATTGATTGTACCTTGTTTTATCTCAAGATATTTTGCGTTCGGCATATTCACGATATCTGATTTGCGGTCGAGGACTGAAAAGACGCGTTCTGCAGCGGCGATGCCTTCTTGAAGGTCAGAATTTAAACTGGCCAATTTTTTCATGGGTTCATAGGCGAGCAATAAGGCTGTAACAAAAGCAAAGAAGGATCCTTGTGTACGTGTGCCTTCAATAATTTCATAGCCGCCATAAAGAATCACGACAACAATGGCAAGGCCGCCTAAACATTCCATGATGGGGTGGGCTGCAGCGCGCGCGCGAATAACTTTATGATTTAATTTATAAAGTTCGGTGATAATGCCATCGGCGCGTTTTTGCTCGTAATCTTCCATGGAATAAGCTTTAACATGTCTTATGCCTTGAAAGACTTGATTCAAAAGCGTTGCAAGTTTGCCCACAATTTCTTGGCTGCCGGTGGATACTTTACGCAATTTTTTACCAAAGCGGGCAATGGGGAGTATGGCAATTGGAAACACAAAAAACGAAATTGAAGCCAAGATCCAATCTTCATGAAACATAACGCCGACAAGGAAGACAACGGATAGAAAGTCACGTCCAGCACCCGTGATGGCTGTGGAAACGGCTGCGCGTAATAAAGTAACATCATTGGTAAATCGCGAAATAAGGCTGCCCGTTGCATTATTGTGAAAAAAAGTAAGATCAGAATGCACTAATCGTTGAAACATTTGGCGTTGAAAATCAGCGATAATGCGTTGGCCTACGTAATTCATGACAACAGTTTGACCGTAGGTTGAGGTACCTTTGACAAAAAAGATAATAAAGACAACACCTGCAATAATGGGGAGGGCATCTGCATTTTTTTGTCCGAAAATTTCATCCAAAATATGTTTCATACCGTAAGCGAGTGCGGCCGTTGATAAGGCAACAAAGAGCATTAAAACAAAAGCGACGATAAGGTAGTTTGTGTAAGGTTTAATGTAATCTTTAATCAGCCTTTTAAAAATAGGTATATTTTCTTGCGTTAAAATCTTTTTCTTAATTTTTGTTTTTTGCTTGCTCACGAAATACTCTCAATCGTTGTAATATTTAAGGCCGATGTTCGAAATGCGGAATGTATGCCAAGTTAATTTGTTTCCCTGGACCAATGAGAGCCCAAGGGCTCGAATGCGGATCCAGGGTCCAGAAATACTTATGATCGCAGATCATACATAATGCTATATACTAAAATTGGGTCATGATCTTCGATCATGTATTTTAGTCTGGATCCTGGATCTGAGTTCGAAGCTTTGCTTCTCACTTGTCCAGGAAAGCAAGAGAGATATTAGTAGAGATTGCCGCGTACGCCTTCGTGCAAGCACTCAGGCATTCTCGCAATGACGAATCTCTACTCATAAAAACAACGGGTAGTAAAAATTTTTAGGGCAATGTGCAAAGTCTCACACACCCCCAAATAAAGAAATCTAACAAAAAAGATTGAAAAATTCAAGAAATGCTGTAAATTATTTGAACCTATGTATTTTGATGCGATGTTTCGCATCTTATGATAGCTCCTTGCTATAATTATTTTGGATTATAGCTTAGCACATAATCTACTGTGCCCAAGGCTCGAAAGGAGTAACTAATGAGTCTCTATGAAAATGTATACATTGCCCGTCAAGATTTAACGACGGGGCAAGTCGACGCACTGACCGAACAATTTAGTGAAATCATCACTTCAAATGGCGGATCAATTGCTAAAAAAGAATATTGGGGTCTTAAAAGCCTCGCATACCGTATTAAGAAAAACCGTAAAGGTCATTATGTTCTGATGAATATTGATGCGCCGTCGGCTGCTGTTCAAGAAATGGAACGCTTAATGCGCCTTAATGAAGATATTCTCCGTTTCCTAACGCTTTCGGTTGAAGCCCATGAAGAGGGTTTATCCATCCAAATGCGTCAAGGGCCTAAAGAAGAACGCTCTTTCTCTAGGGATGATCGTGGATCACGTGATGATCGTGGCCCAAGAAGACCTTATGTGAAACATTCTAGGCCTCAATATGATCAGCCAAAAACTGATGTAGTTGAAGAAACGAATTAAGGAGAATTTATATGTCTGAATATACTTCAAATTCAGGTGGGGCCGGCGCTGGTGCTGGCGCTGCAGGTCGTGCAGGCGGTAGAGCAAAACCATTTTTCAAACGTCGCAAATCTTGTCCTTTTTCAGGACCAAATGCGCCTGCGATTGATTACAAGGATATTAAATTATTGCAACGCTTCTTAACAGAACGCGGCAAGATTATTCCAAGCAGAATTTCTGCTGTAACAATTAAAAATCAACGTTATGTTGCACAAGCTGTTAAACGCGCGCGTTTTCTAGCTTTAATGCCTTACGTTGTGAAATAAGGATAAATCTTTGTTTTTAGGCGAAACACAAAAGGGATCAAAGCGCTATGTGAGTGCAATAGGGGTAAGTGGATTTGTTTCTGCTTTATTATACCTTATTGCCTTTATGGGCGTACCCGGTGGCATGTTGCTAATGCAATTTGCCCCTTTGCCTATCCTTTTCGTTGGGTTTAGATTAGGTTTTAAAGCGGCTTGTTTGGCATCCCTTTTAGCTTTTATTGGGGTTGCAGCAACTGGTTCTATGCCTATTTTAATTAATTTTTTGACCGGCGTTTTGGGCATGAGCTTGATAAGCTCTTTTGTGCTTTTTAAAAATAAGATTTTTAAGCAATCTGACAATAATTTTGGACTATTAATAGCCTTTTTGGTTGTTTTTTCTCTTATATTGTTGATTGTTGGTCAAACATCTTCAGCTTCATTGTTTTCGGATCAAAAATTCTTTGAAGAGTTTTTGAGTCAAATGGAAGCTAAAGGTGTAATTGCTTCACTAGCGGATGAGCAAAAACAATTTTTGTTTATGATGGCTCAATTTATCCCAGGATTATTAAGTGGTTTTTGGCTTTTTGTTTTTGTAGGTATTGTGTTTTTAGCACAATCGCTTGCATTTCGAAAAACAAAAAAAGAGATACATCTAGAATTGGTTACTTTTGATGGGGCGACACTTAAAGTGCCTGCTTTTAAAATACCAATGCTTAGAATGTCGTCGCTTAATCTTTGGGATGGTTGTTTTTATCTTTTGCTTATTAGTTTATTGGGGTCGTTTTTAAGTCAAAAAACCTTGCAAATATTTTCGATTAATTGTCTTTTTGTTCTTTTGGTGCCTTTTTTACTAAAAGGATTAAGTGTTTTTCATCGATATGTGGATCATAAAGCCCAAAAAAATCTTATGATTTCGGGTCTTTATATTGCATCGTTTTTATTGGCCTGGCCGCTTTTATGTCTTATTTTTGTTGGTCTTTACGCGTTTTTGCGTGACCAAAAATTTTTACGCCTTAAAACAAATCTTAGAATTTAGGAGATTATGATGGTTGAACTCGTATTGCTTGAACGCATTGAAAAATTAGGACAAATTGGGGACGTCGTAAAAGTCCGCCCTGGTTATGCACGTAATTTTTTACTACCACAACAAAAAGCATTGCGCGCGACAAAAGAAAACATTTCGCTTTTCGAGTCACGCAAGGCACAAATTGTTGCTGATAACTTAAAACGTAAATCAGAAGCTGAATCAGTTGCTGCGAAAATCAAAGGCTTAATTGTCACGATGATTCGTCAAGCGGGTGAATCAGGCCAATTATTTGGTTCGGTTACAGCACGTGATATTTCAGAAGCTGTGTCAAAAGCAGGTTTTTCAATTAATAAAGGACAAGTGCTGATTGCATTACCCATTAAAACATTGGGTATTTCAACTGTTCATGTCATCTTGCATCCTGAAGTAACTGTAGATGTTTTTGTAAACGTTGCAAAAACTGAAGAAGAAGCTAAAGTGCAAGCGCAAAAATTGAAGCCAGCAAAAACTGAAGAAAAAGTAGCTGCTGCTGATATGGGCGATATGCCACAGCCTGATGCTGATTTAAGCGAAGAATTTGCGAAAATCACGAAGTAGTTTAAATGCTCAAATTATGGACAAATTCGTGAATGGGTCAGTGCAAAGCATTTAACCGCGTCGGTTCTCATGAGTTTTCGTCAGCTACGACAATAAGGTCCCCCGGACCTTATTTGTCAAGCTTTTGGAATACTCATTTCATAGACTTTGTCTCATAATTTGAGTATTTAATATTAGCAGTTTTCCTGGACGCGCTGAAGCTTTGCTTCGAGCGCAGATCCAGGATCCAGAATGTAATACATGCTCGAAGAGCATGACATTAATAATATGAGTGCGAACTCAATAATATCTTGTATTGGGAAACTTTACGCATATTCGTAATGACGATGAGCAAATCATTCGTTGTATTAAAAAGTGGCTGGTAGTCAGTCTAAATTGTTAATTTGAAAAGTATAAAATAAATACAAAAAAACAATATTCATAAGTTAAGCACAATTTGAAAATATAAAAATGAAACTTAAATCCTCGAAACAAAGATCTATCTCATCAACGCGTTGGTTACAGCGTCAATTGACTGATCCATATGTTATCAAAGCGCAAAAGATTGGGTATAGGTCTCGTGCTGCTTTTAAATTAAAAGAATTAAACGATCAATTTCATTTTTTAAAACCAGGCAAAAATGTACTCGATTTGGGTGCAGCTCCTGGTGGTTGGCTTCAAATTGCATCCGAATGTGTTAAACCTGATAAAACAAAAGCGCAACTAGTAGGTATTGATTTACTTGAAATAAATCCGCTTCCTTATGTGACCTTAATTCAAGGTGATTTTTATGAAGAAGCAACGATTGATGCAATTCGCCAAGCGTTAAATGGTAAGGCAGATGTTGTATTAAGCGACATGGCGCCATCAACCATAGGTCATCAATCAACAGATCATATTCGAATGATGGGATTGTGCGAGGCAGCTTGGGCTTTAGCACAAGAAGTACTTATTCCCCATGGTGCTTTTGTCATGAAATTATTTCAAGGCGGCATGGAAGGCGAGATTTTAAAAAAACTAAAACCTCGATTCGACAAAATTAAACATGTAAAACCACCTGCAAGTCGTAAAGAATCGTCAGAGATTTATTTGGTTGCATTAGGATTTAAAGGATAATTCCCACCCCCCCCTCCTACGCCCCGCGGCTTGACCGCGGGGTCCATGCTGCAAAAGTGAAATGATAATTATTTGTCTGATCTTTTCTAAAGTTTTATGGATCCCAAGGGACTTGCCGCGGGACGTAGGAAGTAGGGAGCGTAATAATATTAAATTTTACCCTCTTGGGTAGTTAGTTTATAAGGATAAAAAATGCAATACGGTTCTATTATTCAAAGTTTTATTGAATTACTTGAAGAAATTTGTGCTTTCGAATATCCCGCTGATCGGGTTGCACATGGATTTTTAAAACAACGTCGTTATTTTGGCTCAAAAGATCGCAGACAATTAACATTTTGGTTGTATGATTTTTTACGTCATTATGCACGTATTAGCCATGCTTTGAGCGAAACCATGAAGGTAACGCCTACATCGCGTCTTTATGCGCTTGCTTATTTAAGATTGGTTGAAAAATGTTCTTTAGAAGATCTTGAATCTGTTTTCAATGATAATCCATATCATGCGTCAGAACTAACGTTGACCGAAAAAAAGATTGTTAAAGCATTAAAATTCCATGCGCATGATCTTGAATGCCCTGAATGGATTTTGCCTTATTTTGAGCGTGGTTTTAAAGCGGATACACGCAAAATTCTTGAAAGCCTTAATGTTGAAGCACCTTGTGATTTGCGCGTCAATCTTCTTTTGACAGATCGTGAAACTGTTCTGAAGGAATTGGATTATTTAGGAATAGAGGCGGTTGAAACGCCTATATCGCCTTGGGGTATTCGTTTATTGAAACGAATTAATGTCACAGAAATTGAAATATTTAAAAAAGGTTGGATTGAAATACAAGACGAGGGATCTCAGCTTGTAGCTTTGTCGGCTAATCCAAAAACGACGGATTTTGTTGTTGATTTATGTGCGGGCGCTTGCGGAAAGACTTTAGCATTTTCGGCTTTGATGAAGAATAAAGGCCGTATTATTGCAACAGATATTGACGCACGTAAACTTGAAAATGGTCATAAACGCATCAAACGTGCTGGTATTTCGAATATTCAGCTTAAACATTTGGATCCAGCTGGTGAAAAATGGTTGAAACGCCAACGCGGCAAAGTTGATATTGTGCTTGTTGATGCGCCTTGTACAGGAACGGGCACATGGCGCCGCAATCCTGACCATAAATGGCGCTTAAAAGAAGACGATTTAAAAGAATTGGTGATTATTCAAGCAAGTTTGTTGAATAAAGCGGCACTACTTATTAAACCAAAAGGCGTTGTTGTCTATGCAACTTGTTCGTTGCTTCAAGAAGAAAACGAACATCAAATCAGTCAATTTTTAGAATCGCATCCTGAGTTTATGCTTGAGGAAGAATCTTTATTGAAATTAGATCCGTTCCAAGATAAGACGGATGGTTTCTTTTGTGCGCGCTTGGTTAAGAGGTAATATAGACTTTTTTAACGAAGGGCTGTTGATATTTCATAAAAGAATTGTGCTAGCTACTTGGAAAACATATAAAGTTTCCTCATTGAAAATTGCTATCACCTAGAGGGGTGAATTTAAAAAGAATGGTAAAATTACCAGCCACCATTGTTGCCCTGAACAGGCGAGAAGCGAAGCTTCGAGTAGGATTCAGGGTCCAATAATAATCATGATCAAAGATCATGACATGCATTAAAAAAAACTTTAAAGTCATGTTCTTTGAGCATGTATTTCGTTATGGATCCTGAATCTGCGTATGAAGCCTTGCTTCAACGCGTTCAGGAAAACAAAATGTAATGCATTGTTTTAAAATAACAATTAACCGTGGTCATTAGAAGAGTGCTCATATGTTAAAGCACTCAGGTATTTTCGTGAGTGACATACTTCTGCATGGGTTTCAATTCACTATATTTTCCAATCCATTGAAAAATAAACAAACTTAAAAAATCACCCCTCAAAAAAAATCAAAAACCCAGTATTTTTTACGGGTATTTTCAATGAAACAGATGCTGTATTGTAAAATTTATTCATTTTACTAGTGAATAAAAATAAATAAAAACTCAAAATTAAAAAGGAGCTAAAATGAAAAAAAGTATTATAGTTTTTTCAATTCTACTTTCATCGCCTGTTTTCAATATATTCGCCGTTGGTGGTTATAATATAGTTGAAATAGCCCCTTCACCCGTTCAAATACTTCTAGAGATAGCAAAAGATATGTCGAATCCTGAACGGGAACAATTTAATGCTTGCAAAGAATTGTTAAACTTTCCTGAAAATACAACAGAAGAGATTTTCCTTGATATAGCTTGTTATATTTCCGCGCTTGCTAAACGTGTACAAGATGAAAATATTAAATCAGAAGCCATCGATGTATTTTATAATGAAGTAATACCTAAACTTTTTGCGATTGTTCAAAACACACAAAATGAAAAAGTTAAAGCTCGTTCCATTTACACTTTAACAAAGGATCAGCAAATAAGAAATATATATTCTGAAGATATAATTATTCTTCTTTTAAAGTTTGCTAAATCATCAATAGATGAAGAATTAAAACTGTTTGCGCTCAATATGTTGAGTTGTAAGTACTCACAAGCCGCAACTACACATCGCAATAAATTTCTGTCTGTACATTTAGCTCTTGCTCGACAAGCAATGGATGAAAATGTTAAATCCCATGTGCTCAGGGACCTACATTTCTTTCATAATAGTAGTTTCACTCCTGTGTTGTGGCGTGATCAAGAAGCTAAAAAAGCTAATTGGGATGAGTTGCTTTTTATGTATTTAGATCTTGCTCGAAACTCTATGAATGAAAAAGTTAAATGCAATGCGATCAGCAAGCTATGGAGTCAATATAATGTTGCATATCGTAATGAATTTACTTCTGTGCTTTTTGATCTTGCGCAAAACACAAATGATAAAAGTATTAAATCTGAAGCGCTTAAGCTACTTGGTCTGACTGCGTAGCGAAAGCAGGACATCGCTAAAATATGATCAATCGTTTTGGCGCTGAAAATCCGCGTGTCCAAGCATTGTTACTTTTATATGCGCGTGATGGTGCATTGAAAACGTATGTGAATTTGCTTTTAAAGCCTAAAGATCCTTTCGTGCACCCTCCTTCTCTCTTTGACATAAAACCCGATACAGAAAATGAACAAGTTCTTCATTTTGCGGCTAATCCTGAAATATTTAATTATTTACCCGCTAATAAATTTGGGGATCAATTATCAACGACTTCAATGGAAGGTCTTATTCAAAAACTAAAGGCAAATGATGTTAATGAACGTGGCGATCTTTTGACTTTCCAAAATCAAATACGTGATTTTGTTAAAAGTGAAAATTTCATAGCGTTATTAAGCAATTTTGATGTTGAAGAAGGTGCTAAATTACGTGAATTAATGCGTGGTTATGTCAGCAATACTTGATATTTTGAATGAAGTTGATGAAAAAAATCATCCAATTTCGGATAACAACATTATTCTCGATTAAGAATTAACGAAAGCCTATCCTTACGTTAAGTGGGGATAGGCTATATTGCTCATAAACACCCTTCTCTTTTTAGGCTTAATGCATTGGCACACTTATTGCATTTATCTTGTAGACCTTAATAAAATAAAGAGTGTCCTATGAGTGCCAATATCGATTACGTCCTTTTGTCACACCAAACATCTGCTGATCGTCAATTTGCTGTCTTAACAGGGAATTTAAGTCTTGCCTTGTTACCTGGGGCGCAACAAAATAAACTTTATTTTCAGCAACATATTGATTATCATAGTAAAAATCCTGTTTCTTTCACACAAGAACGTGGTACGTATCGAAATCTTGCAACAGGCGATGTTACAAGTACTGGTAATGCGCTCGATTTCGCGATTATTGGACAAGGTTATTTTAAAGTGTTAACGCCAGAAGGTGTTCGTTATGGTCGCAATGGACGATGTCATATGGGACCCAATCGTGAAGTGATGGTTGGCATTGATGGTATTCTTTTAAAAGACGATGATTCGCCGCTTACAATTCCCTTAGGTAAATCAATCGAAGATTTGCATGTATCACCCGATCTTGCGATAAGTATGGGCGATCAATATGACGGGAAATTAGGTGTTGTACGTTTTGAAAATGAACAAAATATGACCTATGTTAAATACCGCCATTTATATGAAACAAAAGATGAAGCTTTGCCGCCTTTTGATGAAGAAGGTAAAATGATGGTTGAAGTGCAACAAGGATCATTTGAAAAAGCGAATGTTTCTTCATCGACAGTTTTATTTTCTTATATGCAAACACAACGTAATTATACAGCTATCGACGAATTCGCAAAAAAAAGACATAAATCAGAACTTGATACAGTGAATGCTTGGCTTAAAGTGAATGCATAAGGGGCAAATTTAAATGGCGACAAATTCTACTTTAGGGATAACAGCATCGACTTTTATGGCGCTTGATACTGAAATGGCGACGATTGCGTCAAATCTTGCTTTGACGCGTGTTAATGCATCGAGTGCTTTTGTTGCCAATTTTGAAGTGGCGGCAGTTGAAAATCTTAAATCAGCGGGTGCTTTTGCGTCGGAATCAGCTGGCAATTATTCGGTTGGTACAAATATTGTTAAAGGTATTAAGCTTGCGGGTCTATATCAACTTATTTCGCAAGGATCACAAGATCAAACGGGTAATCCTTTCGATGTAATGATTAATGGACCTGGTTATGCAGTTGTGAATACTGCAAACGGCAAAGCGTATACACGGGATTTAAGATTAATTCGTTCGACAGTGCTTAAAAAAGGGCCTTACGAACTTGATCCAGGCATTATTATTCCTCCTGAGGCGCGCGAAATTACCTTAAGTCCTAATGGTGAGTGGCAGGCGATATTGCCAGGTCAAACAGCGCCAACTATCTTAGGACAAATGACACTTGTTATTTTTAACAATCCCCATGCGCTTCGGCCTACAAAGGATAATTTATACTTAGAAACAGGTCCAGATGGATCTGGTGCGCCAATTCCTGGTATTGCAGGTACTGATGGTTACGGCGAATTTGTTCAACATGCAGTGGAAAGATCAACAGTTAATCCAACAGATCAATTGATTCGGTTGGTCGAGGTTTCTAAACTTTACGGTTATGCGACAAAAGTGATCGAACGTGAAGATGAGAAGGAAAAACAAATTACGCGTGCCGCATAATATAGTCGATAGACATTGGAAGGATACATCGTCATGCCTCACTCATGTATATAAGGATACACTTCGCTCGTTATTCCTTGTCTACTTCTCAATTCTATCGACTATACAACTGGTTATTCTATGGACAAATTTGTCGTCAGGTCTGCCCCACCTCCTACGTCCCGCGGCTTGTCCGCGGGATCCATGATGCAAAAGTGTGTGAAAAAACGTTTATCGAGCTTTTTGTACGCTTTCTGGATCCCGCGAACAAGTCGCGGGACGTAGCAAGGAGGGGATGTAGTGAGACGTAGGAAGAAAGGAGGTAGGCAATCGCTATAATTCTAGCTTTTTAGCTTTATATAAGCTATTTTGCAACTACCCTGGAGGGTGTACGAATTTTGAACATCTCACCTCCTACGTCCCGCGACTTGATCGCGGGATCCATAAAACTTGTTGAAAAGTAACGATATATATTTATCATGTTACTTTTCGTACATGGACACCGCGGGTCTTGGTGCGGGGCGTAGCAGGGGGAGCTGGGCAGCTACGCTATTTTGAATTCGCTCTATCATCAAGCAACCTATAATAATAAAACTTGGGGAATGTATTGAATTTTCTGGAAAAAATTAAAATTATTTTAGCCTGTCTCGGATTGTTTTTACAATCAAATGGATTATGCGCTGAAGAAGTATATCTAAAAACGCAAGAGCTTGAACTTTTTCAGGATAATATTTTTTTAGGTGATATTTTTGATGGATTACCAGATGCGCAAAAAACTCAAATTATAGGGCCAACGCCCGGATTAGGTAAAAAGAATTTATTTCCTCAAGATAAACTCAAAGCCATTGCGCAGCAATTTGGACATGAATATTTGGGGACGACTTCCTTAATTATTAAACGTAAATCACGTCTTTTAAATCATGATCAACTTATTGACCCTATTAAAATAGTGCATTTAGATTGGATTGAATCTCAAAATAATCATGATTTTTTCAAAACAAAGGATTATGAATATGTGCTTCAATCTAAAAATAAAAAGATTGAAATGCCTTTAATAGAGGGTGTTAGGCCTGAAATTGTTGATTATATATATTCACCACAATCAAATTTTTTTTCAGCTAAATTTCAATGGGTAAGTGATGATTTGCCGAATCAAACACCCACATCTTTTGTTTTAGAAGGCTATGCACATCCGCTTGTTCAAATACCAGTTGCTAAAAATCCTATTATGATCGGTAAAAAAATAGGTCCCGATGATTTGACAATGACCAATATTAGGTTGGAGCGGTTACATGGATCCATTTTAACAAACAAACAAGATCTAATTGGGATGGTAGCGCAATTATCAATTTTACCGCACCAACCTATTCAAAATAGGCAGGTTAAATCGGCGCTCATGATTAGTAAAAATGCGCTTGTGATGATGCAGCTTAAAACAAGTGATATGGCTGTTGCAACACAAGGAAAGGCAATGGCTGATGGTCGCAAAGGCGAATTTATTCCTGTGATGAATATGAGCAGCAAAAAAGTTTTACAAGGTAAAGTAATAGACGAAAATCTTGTGGAAATACAAAACTTTAAAAATGTGGGTGGATGAAATGCTAAGATATGCATTTTTAATAGGATTAATGCCATTACTTTCTGGTTGTAATTTGGTGGATCGTTTGAATGCCTTGGGGAATCCACCACCTTTATCGCCCATTCAAAACCCTGTGATGAATCCTGCTTATAGACCGGTGAGCTTACCTATGCCGCCAACAACGCATTATGAATCAAGTAAAAACTCCTTATGGCGTCAGGGCGAAAAATCCTTTTTTAAGGATCAACGCGCAAGTCAGGTGGGTGATATTTTAACAGTGATTATTAATTTAAAGGATTCTGCAAAATTAAACAATGAAACCTCCAGAGGTCGCAATAATTCTGATAAATTAGGCGTGGATAATTTTGCAGGACTTGAAACGCGCATTAAAAAAAATCACAAATCTCTTAATTTAGCAAAAATGGTTGGCGCGGGTAGTTCAATGAATAGTAAGGGGACGGGTACTATTAAGCGCGATGAAGAAATAAAAGTGAATGTGGCTGCCGTTGTCACGCAAGTATTGCCCAATAATAATCTTGTTATTTTAGGCAGGCAAGAAGTGCGTGTGAATTACGAAGTGCGTGAATTACAAGTCGCAGGCATTATACGACCTGAAGATATTACGTCCGAGAACAAAATAAACTCTGAGAAAATTGCTGAAGCCCGTATTTCCTATGGTGGTCGTGGTCATATAACAGACGTGCAACAACCACGTTATGGGCAACAATTTTTGGATATTATTTTACCGTATTAGTTCCTAAGAAATGACATGCTGATAAACTTGTATTTAAAGTATACATGCAATTTGTGTTGACAATATATTTAAATTACATAAAATCAATCAGTTTTATTTGCTATTGGATAAACATTTATGTCAAATCTTTATACGCCTTAGATCGTAAAATCAGAAGTGGGTGTTTCAACTTATGAGCGAGGCAATCTTTATTACAAGCAAAATAGGGTAAAATCTGTTAAATTTCAGAACGATATATTAAAAGCTATTGTTCAAGGCGCACGAAATTATAATGTAACAATTTATTTTGATGAAGATAATGCGTTAATAGCGAATTGTTCTTGTCCCGTTGGTTATAATTGTAAACACGCCGTTGCCGCTTTTTTACAAGCAGATTATGAAGGTTTATTTAAAATGGATGTATTTCAAGAAAAGCCAAAAGAAGAAAAACTTCCTTATCAAATTCAAGATTGGCTGAATGCTTTAGAAAAGGAGCAAGAGCCTTCAAAAATAGAAGATGAATCTTTTTGGATTAATTATATTATTCAAAAAAGTTATGGGGGATCAATAGAGTTTGCATTTACCAAACAACGCATTCTTAAAAATGGTAAAGTAAGTGCTGATCAAAAAGTAGGCGCAAGAAATCTTGATAAAGTCATTTTTGATAAAAGCATCAAAAAAGAAGATATTGAAATTATCAAGGATTTATATCCTTATGTTAATTCATTAAATTATTCGTCGAATAAATTAAATTCAAGTCTTCTTGAAAAAATTATAAAAACAGGTCGTTGTTATTATAGCAATTATTCATATGAACCAAATATTCATGTAAAACTTGGCAAACCTCGTTCTGGAAAATTTGAATGGGTGCTTAATGATGATGGTTCTCAAAATTTAAAACTGTCTTTAGAAAAAAAATATAATGATGTCTATGAATTGGATAAATATTGGTTTGTAGATCTTAAAAATGCTGAAATGGGGATTATAAATTTTCAAGAACCGCATCATCTTATTTCTAAGTTGCTTGTGGCACCTAAAATTCCAGCGCAAAATATTAATGCATTGCGTTCTAAAATGCAGCATTTAAAAAACGCAGCAATAAAAATAGAAGCGCCTAAAGAAATGATTGTTGAAAAACTAGTAATGATCGACCCTATTCCTTGTTTTGAATTGACAACTAAAAAAGCTAGAAATTCTTTTAATCAAATTATTGAGTTTATGTGTGGGCAATTAACATTCGATTACAATGGTCAATCTGTTGATTACAATTCAGGTGATAATGAATTAAAATCCATTAAAAACAATAAAATATTTTTAATGTCTAGAAATTTAACGTTTGAACAAGATGTAAAAAATATTTTGTTATCTATTCATTTGAAAGCGTTTAAAGATATTCAGCAAATTGCAAGATTGCCAGATGATGTGCATCATTTATTTACGTTTGAGGGTGCAAATTCTCAAGGATATTGGTTCGAATTTCAAAAAAAAGCGATTCCAGATCTCAAAAAACTGGGATGGAAGGTTACGATAGATAAAGATTTTCCATTTCAATCCATTATTCATGATAATCAATTTTACTCAAATATTGAAAAAGCGGATGGTAATCATTGGTTTGATGTTGAGTTGGGCGTCGATGTTGACGGGCAAAAATTTAATTTAATGCCTATTATTGTTGCAGCTTTAAAAGATAATCCACTCATTTTTGAGCAATTTGAAAAAGGTTGCCAA
>JAUYSY010000053.1 GCA_030696155.1 Alphaproteobacteria bacterium
ATCCATAAAACTTGTTGAAAAGTATCGATAAATATTTACTTTTAAAGTTGGACCCCGCGGGTTTTGCCGCGGGGCGTAGGAGGATGCTGAAGAGATAACTCAATAATATAATGGTAGGAAATTATGACTCATTTAATAAAAAAAATATTTTTAACAATCGTTTTTTTTTCATTTTTATTCCTTGACATTGGTGCAAGCCCTATAAAGATTGTTGAATGTCCTAACTCAAAAGTTAATTTTTGGTATATTCACCAACCAAGCCTACCTCTTATTCGCCTAAGTTTAATATTTGAAGCCAAAAGATCAGAAGAACCTGTTCAAGGGTTATGTGAAGCGATCCAGCGTACTTTATTTTTGACTGCTGGCGATTTAAATGAAAAACAATTTTCTGAAAAATTAGAAAAACTACGTGGAAGTATTTCTTTTTTGATATACAACGAAAATTTTGAGTTTATAATTCAAGCGCATTGCGATGATATAAAAGAGTTATTAAATCTAATAGCTTTAAGTCTTACACATTCAAAATTTGCAAACAACCAATTTGATACAATACTTGATACAACTTCTAAAGGAAGAGTTTCTGTCTTAAATGATCCTGGCGCGTTAATTAATATATACTTTCATAAACATCTGTTGGGAGAGCATCCCTTTGTCAAAAAGCACAACATTATTCCAAATAACAAAAACAGAATCACTCAAGATTTATGCCAAAAATTTATGGCCGAACACATAGGAAAAGACAATATTGTTATTAGTGCAATTGGCGCAATCCTGCCTGATGAATTAGCTACTATTCTTGATGATTTTCTTTCAACATTGCCGGAAACAACATTACGTTCGCCCCTTCCACCAATCGCACTAAACCTTCAAAACGAAATTCATGTCATAAGGCGGCAACAACCACAATCAATTTGCAAATTTATCCAATTAGGCCTATCCCATGATCATGCTGATTATGTTCCCTTTGAAGTTTTGCGTCATATTATAGGAAGCGGAGGCTTTCAGTCCATCCTTATGAAAAAACTCAGAAACGCCACAGGATCGGTATATGGCATTTCCTTAACAAAGACCAGATACACAAAAGAAACTCAAATCCTGCAAGGCGATTATGAAACTGAAAACCTTAAATTTCCTCAAACATATCAACTTATTATGGATATATGGCGTGATCTAAAAGAAAATGGACCCAAGGAAGAAGAATTTAACAATGCAAAAAATAACTATATTGGATCATTAACCCTAAATGGCGAAAGCAACTATTTGTGTAATGTTAACGAGCTTTCATGTCTTCAATTTTTAGGTTTTCCCATCGATCACTATAAATCAATACATGAAAATCTTCCTAAGGTAACTTACGAAGATGTAAAGCGAGTCGCACAACTTCATTTAGATCCTGCTCATTTGATCTTTTTCGTCGAAGGCGATCCACCACAATGCGAAAATATTAATTATATTGAAACGTCAGCCGAGGATTTTATTACAGCGTTTTTAAAAGATGACTAAAATATTTTCTAAAAACAATCATACCGAAAACGAACTATAAGCAATGTCTTGGATTATAAGATAATATAACGAATAACTCAAAACACTACAAACTTCCTACGCCCAGAGACAAAATTATTACCAATAAGTATACCCTCCTCCTACGTCCCGCGACTTGTTCGCGGGATCCAGAAAGCGTCTAAGAAGACTTTATTCTTAATTAATAATCATTACTTCTGCACCATGGACCCCGCGGACAAGCCGCGGGGCGTAGGAGTGGGAGTGGGAGTGCGATTTTTATTAAAATTTACTATAAAAGCAAAATCAACTTTACAAACCAACGCATATTTTTTTATAAAAATCAGTACAAGCTTCTTGACAGAAGGGTCCCAGTCTTATATTGTCTAGTTTCAATAGAATGGGTGATTAGCTCAGTGGTAGAGCGTCTCGTTTACACCGAGAGGGTCGGCAGTTCGACACTGTCATCACCCACCATTTTTCCTTCCCTCAATTTTCAAAATACTGTTACTCAAAAAACGATCTCCTAGGAATATTTTGCCGAGCGCTCTAGCCAAAGCGTTTATTATTTTCTATAGTACAGGAAATAATAAATAATATTTTGGGGATACGCATTGGAAGGATTTATTGGATTTTTAAGAAATCTAGGTCCAGGCCGCCTTACAGCAATAGGTGCGACTGTTGTTGCCCTTTTTGTATTTTTCACCTTTCTAATCTCTCGTTTTTCAACCGAACAAATGTCACTTCTTTTTGGTGAGCTTGACCCAAAAGACAGTGCCGCTATTATTACAAAACTTGATACGATGGAAATCCCTTATAAAATAGGCACCGGCGGCACGCATATCCTTGTTCCCCATGATCAAGTTGACAAATTAAGACTCAATCTTGCGCGCGAAGGCATTCCGCATGGTGGCTCTGTAGGATATGAAATTTTCGATAAAAGTGATGGCTTTGGCTTAAGTCAATTCATGCAAAATATGAATCATGTACGTGCGCTTGAAGGCGAACTATCACGTACAATTTCATCCATTCATGCCGTGAAATCTGCCCGCGTTCATCTAGTTTTTGGCAAAAAAGAACTTTTTTCGCGTGATTCTTTAAACCCAAGCGCTTCCATCATTATCTCCATGCGCACAAGCGAACGTTTATCCAAAGCTGAAGTGGCCTCCGTTCAACATCTTGTAGCATCCGCTGTCCCTGGCCTCAAGCCAAGTCAAATTTCAATTGTTGATGATCGCGGCGTCTTACTTGCAAAAGGTTTTTCAGACGAAAACGATCCATCACAATATGCTTCCAATAATGATGAATTGCGATTTCAATTTGAACAACGCATGCGACGTTCATTAGAAGACATGCTTGAAAAAACATTGGGACCTGGAAGTACACGCGTTGAAGTAACAGCCAATCTTGATTTTAACCGCATTGTATCAAACGAAGAAATTTATGACCCTGATGGAAAAGTAACACGCTCAACCCAAAACAATGAAGATTCTTCAGAAAACCAAGAACAAGAATCAAATTCGAATGTCTCTGCTCAAAATAATACGCCTGCCGCCTCTGGCGCTGCTGATGGTGGGACGAAAGCCAAAGGGCAAACCAAAAGAACTGAAGAAACTATTAATTACGAAATTTCAAAAACAATAAAACAAACGACTAAAGAAGTAGGTGAAGTTAAAAAAATATCCGTGGCTGTACTTGTTGATGGCAATTATACAAAAAATGACAAGGGTGAAGAAACCTACCAACCGCGTAATGAAGAAGAAATAAAACAAATCACAACGCTTATCAAATCAGCCATCGGCTTTGATGAAAAAAGAAATGACGCCGTTCAGGTTGTTAATATGCGTTTCCAAAAACCTGTCCTACAGCCTGATATCCAAGAAGATAAAATTATGGGTATGAATAAAAGTGAATTACTACGTATTGCCGAAAATATTGGCTTTGCTTTTGTTGGGTTCTTAGCTTTGTTACTCGTTGTAAGACCCGTCATGATGCGAGCGTTTGAAGGTGCCTCAACACGATCTGGAGGTGCCCTAACTGTTGACGGTGAAACAATGGTTGGTGCGCTTCAAGGACCATCGCAAGGGAAAAATAATCTTCAAAATACATCTAGCGGCAAAATAAACGAATCAGAAGAAGCTGAAAAAATGATCAACTTAGAACAAGTTGCAGGAAAGGTAAAAGCGTCCTCCCTTCACCGTTTGACCCGCATCATTGAAAATCATCCTGAAGAAGCTGTTTCTGTCATCCGTGCCTGGTTGCACCAAGATGGAGACCGTTAATGGCGAAACTAAGAGAAGATATTCGTTCGTTAACAGGCCCTGAAAAAGCAGCATCCCTGCTTTTATCACTGCCAGAAGAGCAAGCGACACGTATTTTTGCAATGCTTTCGGAAGACGAAATCAGAGAAATTTCACAGACAATGGCAAATCTAGGCACCGTAGGCTCAGGTGTTGTTGAAAATTTATGTGTTGAATTTTCTGAAACAATGTCATCAGCCGGCTCCCTTACAGGTTCTTTTGATTCTACCGAAAGACTTCTTGCCAAAGTCCTTGATAAATCCCAAGTCGACAACATTATGGAAGAAATCCGTGGTCCCGCTGGACGCACCATGTGGGATAAATTGAACAATGTCAGCGAATCTGTGCTCGCCAATTATTTAAAAAATGAATACCCCCAAACAGTCGCAGTCGTCCTTTCTAAAGTTAAACCAGATCATGCATCACGCGTTCTTTCTGTGCTTCCCGAACATTTTGCGATTGAGGTCATTGGACGCATGCTCAAAATCGAACATGTTCAAAAGGAAATTCTTTTTGACGTTGAAAAAACGCTTCGTAATGAGTTCATGAGCAATTTGGCCAAAACAAACAGAAAAGATTCACATGAATTTATGGCTGAAATTTTTAATAATCTTGATAGATCCACAGAAAACAGGTTTATAGGCGCGTTAGAGCAAACGAACAAAGAATCTGCGGATCGTATTAGAGCATTAATGTTTACCTTTGAGGATCTCATCAAGCTTGATTCAAGTGGTGTCCAAACACTTTTACGTAATGTCGAAAAGGATAAATTGGGACTCTCCCTTAAAGGTGCGTCAGAAGCAATTCGAACATTGTTCTTAGGCAATATGTCGGAACGTGCAGCCAAAATATTAAAAGAGGACATGGATTCGATGGGTCCCGTTCGCGTCAAGGATGTTGAAGCCTCACAAATAGCAATTGTACAAGTTGCAAAAGACCTCGCCTCTCGAAATGAAATTCTATTGTCCAGCAATAGCGCCGATGATGATTTGGTGTATTAATGGCAATATCAACCAATCTTCAAAAATTTAATTTCGCACTTTCTTTTGATGAAATCCTTACTGAAGATCAATTAGAGATTCAGCGTAAAGAAGAATTATTATCATCTTTTAAAAAAGGACAT
>JAUYSY010000054.1 GCA_030696155.1 Alphaproteobacteria bacterium
GGGATGTATTTAACCAATGATGGTATTTATTTTTCCTTACTTGGAAATGATAGTACAAGTCCAACAGGTAAAAGCATAAGTAATATTTCGCTTAAATTTGTTGATGGGAACACACAAAATTTAATCGGCGTGCATGAATTACAAGGCAAACACAATTATATACAATCCTCTAAATCTGTAACAGATATTCCTTTATATGAAAAAGCTAAATACGAAAGTGTTTATCAAGGCATTAATGCCATTGTTTATGGCAATAGTCAAAACGAATTAGAATATGATTTTGTCGTCGCACCCAATGCTGATGCCAGTCAAATTGCTGTTGAAATTGCAGGCGCCACCAAACTTGAAATTGATGCCAATGGACGATTACTTGTTCATACTAAAGATGGCACTTTATGGCAAGATGCACCTGTTTTATATCAATATAATGGAGCGCAAAAAACGGCGATTGACGGCAAATTTGTGCTTGATGGCAATCATTTAAAATTTGATATTGCAAATTATGATCATTCTAAAACGCTTTTTATTGATCCTATATTTTCTTATGGCTCTTATGTTGGTGAAGTTGCAGCTCAAAATCAATTAGTTTCAAGTGATACAGAATTAGCTGGTACAAACGTTGTTAATCTTTTAGGAGGATTACAACGTTTTGGAATTAAAATTCATAACGATGATCTGTATATTGCAGGTGAAACGATTCGCACGCAATTGGATTCTCCTGCCTTTCCTGTCACTGCAGGTTCTTTTGATGTAACGCAGAATGGTAGTTTTGATGTTTTTGTCGCTAAATTGAGACCTCAAGGAAATGGGGCGTCCGATTTAATTTATTCTACCTATATTGGTAGTGTAGGTGATGATAAGGCTACGATGCTTGATGTAAATGCTTTGGGTGAAGTCTATGTTGCTGGTGAAACAAGCAATCCAAACGGTGATTTTCCAACAACATTAGATGCTTATGATACGACTGCAAATGGCGGTAAGGATGTCTTCGTTTCTAAATTAAGCGCCGATGGGACGACGTTACTTTATAATACATTATTAGGCGGATCAGGTGATGATGCAGCTTATCATATAGTTGTTGATGCAAATGGCAGAATATATTTAACAGGTGAGACAACAAGTAGTGATTTACCTACAACTTCTGGTGCTTTCCAGACAAGTAACAGTGGTGGTGTTGATGTCTTTGTTGCTAAAATCGATCCCTCTCACACAGGAACAGATCAGCTTGTCTACGCAACTTATTATGGTGGTGCAAGTAATGAGGCAGGGTACGGATTAACAATCGATGCTTTAGGCAATGCTTATGTTGTAGGTAAAACAATTGGTACTATTCCTACAACACCTAATGCTTTTTTGACATCAGCACCTGGTGGTGGCGATGGTTTTTTATTTAAATTAGACCCAACAGGAACAGCACTTTTATATGGCACTTATTTTGGTGGCACTGGTAGCGAGCTTATCGATAGTGTCGCATTAGATCCAAGTGGAAATGTCTTTATTGCAGGCTCCACATCATCTTCAAATCTCTCAACAAATACTGCATTTGATACAACCCTTGGCAGAACCAATAATGGCCAAGATGCCATTGTAGCAAAATTTAAATTAAACAATGGAGGAGGAAATAATGATTTACTTGCTTCAACTTATTTTGGCGGAGGAGGTTCTGAAAATGCACGTGAAATAAAGGTTGATGCGAATGGTAATGTATTTATTGTTGGTTTTACAAGTGCAAATGATCCAGTGCCTACAACTGGTACAGATTCAAAGACAATAACAGGCGCCGGAACTATTGGATATTTTTCAAAATTTGATAATAATTTAAGTAATCTTTTATTTTCGACACATTTTGGTGCAGCAAGCGGCATTTCAAATAATAACAACACAACAGCCGTTTCAACTTTCGATATATCAAATACAGGTCAAGTTGCTTTAATTGGCACAACAACCAGAGATCTTGAAACAAGCACAGGTGCTTTTGATGAAAATTTTAATACCGGTCCAGATGCTGTTAATCCTTTAGTTAATATTTTTATACAATCATATTCAATTGGTAATACAAATCAAGCCCCTACAAACCCTACAGGTTTTAATTTGGCTGATATTCCTGAAGATGTTCCCTCTGGAAGCAATAATGGCACGTTGGTTTCAGATATTGTAACAGGATCAGGATCTACTGATAGTGATAGCGCGCCTCTTGGCATTGCTGTCACAAATGCTGCAAATACCAATGGCATTTGGCAATTTTCAACAGATAATGGCGCGAGCTGGAATGCGATAGGCAGTGTTTCTGTGGCTAACGCCTTATTGTTAAATGAAACGGATAAAATACGGTTTGTGTCTAGTCTAAATTTCAACGGGAATGATCAGCTTCTTGGTTTTAAAGTCTGGGATAAATCTTCTGGGACTGCAGGCACTACTGCAATTACAAATAACGGCGAGACAGCCTTTAGTGTAAATGCTGCTAATGCGCTTTTGGACGTGACACCTATTAATGATGCTCCCGACATTGTAGTACCTGCGACTAAGAATATATTTCAAGGTGATCAAATTTTCTTTCGTAATCAAGACAGAATTAGCTTTAGTGATATTGATATTGGCGGTGAAGACGCACGTGTTACTCTTAGTGTTACACACGGCACTCTGACAATAGCAGGGTCTAGCACAGGGTTGAACTTCATAACTGGTGATGGTACCAACGATACCGATATGATTTTCACGGGAAATTTGGCGGATATAAACGCTGCGGTCTCAAATCTTTTATTTAGATCATCAAGCAGCAATTTTAGTGGAACCTCTACATTAACAGTCAATATCAGTGATCAGGGGCATACAGGCGCAACAGGTCCTTTGGAAACAACCAAATTTGTTGACATTCAAATATTATCATTCCCTCAAAGTCAATTTGCACAGGAAGATATAAATAAACCGATCCAGGGCATTTCCATAAACAATGAATTTTCAAGTGTTGATCTTCTTGTATTAAATGGCACTTTAACACTTTCAAATGTAGGAAATGTTGTTATAAGTAATAATGGAAGTGAATCTGTAAGCATTTCAGGAAATTTTAATGATATTAACGCAACGCTTGATACGCTTATCTATAAAGGAAATTTAAATTTCAATGGGGGCGATGGTTTATTAGTTTCAGCCATTGGTTTGCAGGAGGTTATTAATAGTGCTATTGCCATTTTCGTAAATCCTGTCAATGATGCCCCAACAAACCCCGAAAATCTTGATTTGCCTTCACTTCCTGAAGATGTTGCACCTGCTAGCAATACAGGGACCTTAGTTTCAGACATTGTAACAGAATCAGGATCCACAGATGTTGATAGCACGCCGCTTGGCATTGCGGTGACAAACGCTGCAATCACAAATGGCATTTGGCAGTTTTCAACAGATAATGGCGCAAACTGGAATGCAATAGGTATTGTTTCTGAGACTAACGCCTTATTATTGAATGAAACGGATAAAATACGTTTTGTGCCTAATGCTAATTTCAATGGGAATGACCAACCCCTTGGCTTTAAAGTCTGGGATAAATCTTCTGGGACTGCAGGTAGCCTAGCAAACACAAGTAGCTCGACAGCCTTTAGTGTGAATCCTGCCAATGCGCTTTTGGATGTGACACCCGTGAATGACGCGCCTACGAATCCTAACAATTTTGATCTAGCTGCAATTCCTGAGGATATTCTCTCTGGAAGCAATACAGGGACTTTGGTTTCAGATATTGTAACAGGATCTGGATCTACTGATGTTGATAGTGCCCTCCTTGACATTGCGGTGACAAACGCTACAAACACCAATGGCATTTGGCAATTTTCAATAGATAATGGAGCAAGTTGGAATGCGATAGGCAGTGTTTCAAATGCTACCGCCTTATTGTTGAATGAAA
>JAUYSY010000056.1 GCA_030696155.1 Alphaproteobacteria bacterium
CAACATAGGACACCCAATAAGGTGCAGGAATAATAACTTCATCGCCCGGATTAACACTTGCATATAATGCATTGAATAAACTATGTTTTGCACCATTAGACACTAATATTTGATCTAAATCATATTGCAGTTGATTGTCTTCAAGAAATTTCTGTTGAATCGCTTTTTTCAACGGTAAAATACCGTCGACAGGTGTATATTTTGTCTCACCCTGCGTAATTGCATCAATTGCCGCTTGCTTTATATGTAAAGGCGTATCAAAATCAGGTTCACCAACACCCAAATCGATAATGTCTTTTCCTTGTGCTCGTAATTCACGCGCTTTTTGGCTCACCGCCAAGGTTGGAGAGGGCTTTAAGGGTTTAAGACGGTTAGCAAGAACGACCATTATATTTCTCCGATGAGGCCTAGTAATTGACAGACAATCTACCACATTTTCTAGCCATAGAGCAATTCCTATCCAAAAATCGAGCGTTACTCCCTCAAGGTGATGCCAATTTCAAACTCACCTCCGATTACACGCCTAAAGGCGATCAACCCAATGCTATTTATGATCTGACCAAAGGCGTCAAAGATGGTGAAAGAAACCAAGTTTTGCTTGGTGTTACAGGATCCGGTAAAACATTTACCATTGCCCATGTCATTCAAAATTTAAAACGCCCCGCTTTGGTTTTAGCGCCCAATAAAACCCTTGCCGCCCAACTTTATGGTGAAATGAAAGCCTTCTTCCCTGAAAATGCTGTTGAATATTTTGTCTCTTATTACGATTATTACCAACCGGAAGCTTATATCCCTAGATCCGATACATTCATTGAAAAAGAAGCAACCATTAACGAGCAAATCGACCGCATGCGCCATAGCGCCACAAGATCGATGCTTGAACGTCGTGATGTCATTGTTGTTGCCAGCGTTTCCTGTATTTATGGTATTGGTGGCGTCGAAACTTATGCCAATATGATTTTACGCCTTAAAAAAGGCATTAAAATGGACCGCAATGTTTTATTAAAACATTTGGTTGATTTGCAATATAAACGTAATGATCTTGATTTCTCACGCGGTAATTTTAGGGTTCGCGGCGATAATGTTGAAATATTTCCAGCCCATTATGAAGATCGCGGTTGGCGTCTTTCCTTCTTTGGAGACGAACTTGAATCTTTACAAGAAATTGATGCACTCACCGGTAAAAAAATAACCAACTTAGACGACATCACCATTTACCCCAATAGTCACCATGTGACCCCTCGCCCAACATTGATGCAAGCCATTAGTTTTATCAAAGCAGATTTAGAAAAACGCGTCCAAGAATTTTATACCCAAGGCAAATTAATCGAAGCGCAACGGATACGAGAACGCGTCATTTATGATATTGAAATGATGGTTGCAACAGGTAGCTGCCCAGGAATTGAGAATTATTCTCGTTATTTAACCGGCCGCAATATTGGCGATCCGCCGCCAACGCTCTTTGAATATTTAGCACAAGACGCGATCCACATCGTGGACGAAAGCCATGTGGCGATCCCTCAACTTTTTGGTATGTATCGCGGCGATGCTGCACGTAAAAAAACACTTTCTGAATTCGGATTCCGCCTGCCCGCTTGTGCTGACAACAGACCACTGAAATTCGAAGAATGGGAAATGATGCGCCCACAGACCATTTTTGTATCGGCAACCCCAGGACCTTGGGAGCTTCAACAAACAAATGGCGTCTTTACCGAACAAATTATCCGCCCCACAGGCCTTATTGATCCCATCCCCATCATTCGCCCCGTTACCAATCAAGTTGATGATTTAATCGGTGAATGCAAAGAAGTCATCGCCAAAGGACAGCGTATTCTGGTCACAACGCTTACTAAAAAAATGGCCGAGGATTTAACCGATTATATGAAAGAATTAGGTATCAAAGTTGCCTATATTCATTCGGACGTTCAAACCCTTGATCGCATTGAAATTATTCGTGATTTACGCCTTGGTAAATATGATGTGATTGTCGGCATCAACTTACTACGTGAAGGGCTTGATATTCCTGAATGCGGCCTTGTCGCCATTTTAGATGCTGACAAAGAAGGCTTTTTGCGGTCTAAAACATCCCTTATCCAAACAATGGGACGTGCCGCACGTAATGTGTTTGGCCGCGCTATTCTTTATGCAGACAAAATCACAAAATCCATTGAAGCCGCCCAAAGCGAGGCTTTAAGACGTCGCGAAAAACAACTTGAATACAATCTTGCCAATAACATAACGCCCGAATCCATTCAAAAAAATATTAGAGATATTATGAATTCGCCCTATGAAAAAGGAGACCATCTAAATGTTGATATAAGTGGTCTAAGCGGCTTTAAAAACAAAACTGAAATTCATAAGCATATTGCCAAACTAGAAAAGCAAATGAAAAAAGCCGCTAATGATTTAGATTTTGAAGAAGCAACTAAATTACGCGATGAAATAAGACGTCTTGAAAAAGAAGCCATGATTTTTGGTGAAGTTGTTTAAATTAAAATCAACAGCCTCAATAATAACATTTATCAATTTAATTCTATAGCATTTCTAAAGTTTTTTTCCATTTTTCTACAGCAACATTATCCATAAGCATTTTATTTTGAGCGGCATAAAACAACATATATTTTTTTATATAAGCCCTTAACTTTTCTTGATCTTCATTTGGATAATTTTCGATATAATGTTTCAAAATTTGAGCGCCTATTTCTATCGAATAATCACATTTTCCTGCATCATAACGTATATCACGGCAATGGCCAAATTTAGAAGTTGAATAAAAAACAACCCTATAAAGATCTATAAGAATAGTAGCTTTTCTTTTTAATGCTGAAGCAAATCCTTCATTATCAATAAAACGCACAACACCATTATCCGGATCATAAAAAAGATTTCCCCAATGAGCATCCTCATGCACAAATGTTTTATAATAATATAATTTATCTGTTGATAAATTTATTACTTCATTTGATGTTGGAATAGATCCTACGTCCATAAAAGTATGATGCAAGATCGCCAAAGCTTTAGCATAAGCTTTTATAGTTTCTTGATTTTTATCATTATTGACATCTGGATAATTATCCATAAAAATTTTAGATATTTCTTTACCTTCAGCCTGTTCCATAATTTCAAAATAAATCCAATCATTTAAAGGTGGTCTTGCTTGTTCGGTTTCATTTTTTCCAAAAGCCTCTGCATCTGCTGAATCAATATACCCTGCATTTTCTGAATCAATATACTCTGGATCTTCTGAATCAATATACCCCCCTACCCCTACCATTACTTCAGGGGACTCAACAGAATTTTCTTCATTTAAAACAACACCATAACCATCCACTCTATATATACCAATAGGCAAAACTATTTGAATATCCTTAGGTAATTTCTCAAAATCCTTATTTTTTTTGACAAATTTAAGGTTTTCAATTTCAGATGTATTTTTGGATGAAACCTCTTTAATTATTAATTTTTTATCCTTGTTTTCTACAAGACAAGCTCCAATAATTTTTGCTTTAAAAAGTTGTTGCGTTGAAACGCCCCCTCCATCAAGTTTTTCTACCTTTATACATTCCTCAGAAGCAATATCTTCTTTAAAATCATCACGCATTTCTTTCATTAAAAAAACACTCAAATCTTCCTCATTTAGGCCATATGGAAAATCACTAGATGCTACAATTCCAAATGAAATATGCTGAAAAAAGAAAAACATCGAAAAAAACATAATCAATAAACGCATGACGCTCTCCATCAATTAGAAATTGTGTATATAAATTATAAACAATAGAGTATTAATTTTTTATTAAATTCATTAAAAAATACAATTAAAAATATTGTTGACTTATTAAACAAGTATTGTTAGCATCATAAGAAAACTACTCTTCTTTATTATGAGGTTTATACGTAACATGAGACTTATTTCTTAAAATTGCCCTTTTAAAGGGTGATATGATCTCAACAGCCAAATGGTTTACAGATCAATATTCATAAATCCCTTTTACGATTTTTAAGAGTTCATCATGATACATAAACCTATTCAACTCATTAACATTACCCTCTCCTTTCCGCATAAAATTTGCTTTGAGGATTTTTCCACTTCCATTCCTTATGGCAGTCGAATTGCCATCATTGGACGCAATGGAAGCGGCAAATCAAGCTTACTTAATATAATTCAAGGTATTCTTGAACCAAAAAATGGAGACGTCAAACAGCAAGAAGATGTTGTCATTGGCTATGTACCTCAACTCATTGAAGAATTTGATTCTTTAAGCGGTGGACAACGCTTAAATGAAAAACTAACACAGACACTCACCAAAGACCCGAATATGCTGCTTCTTGATGAACCAACCAATCACCTAGACATGCAAAATAGAAAATCATTAATGCGCATGCTGCAATCATATCAAGGCACATTAATAATCGTTTCGCATGACCTAGAATTGTTACGTCAATGCATTGATACAATCTGGCATATTGAAAGCGGAAAAATTCATGTTTTTTCAGGAAACTATGACGATTACAAACGTGAAATGCAGATCAAACGTTCCTCCATTGAAGAAGAGCTCGCACGTGCTACACGTCAAAAAAAAGAACTCCATCAAAATTTGATGAAAGAGCAAGAACGCGCCAAAAAAAGTGATGCACGTGGTGAAAAATCAATTCGCAATCATAAATGGCCCACTGTGACTTCCCCTGAAAAAGCAAGACGTGCGATTGAAAGTACGGGGAAAAAGAAAAAAAATATTCGCAATCAACGTGAGGAACTTATCGACACATTAGCCGGATTACAATTACCCGAAATCATAACACCCAAATTTTCAATAAACGCTAAAGATAAAGATGGACGAAATGCACTTTCTGTTAACGATGGTGCAATTGGATATAAAGGATGTCCGACACTTCTTAAAGATATTACATTATCGCTTACAGCCAATGATCGCTTAGCTATTCTAGGCGATAATGGTAGCGGCAAATCAACGCTCGTCAAAGCCATTTTGAATGATCCAATCGTTCTAAAGTCTGGTGATTGGTATTTACCGAAAATCGAGGATATCGGCTATTTAGATCAGCATTACAATACGCTTTCACCCCAAAAATCAGTTTTAGAGCATATTCAAGATCTTAGACCCAATTGGACGCATGCCGAAATTCGTAAACATTTAAACGATTTTTTATTCCGTAAAAACGAGGAAGTCCAAGCTTTAATATCCACGCTTTCAGGTGGCGAAAAAGCACGGTTAACATTGGCACAAATTGCCGCCAAAACACCAAAGCTTTTAATTTTAGATGAAATGACAAATAATCTAGACATCGAAACACGAGATCATGTGATTCAAGTATTACGCAATTATCCAGGCGCAATAATCATTATTTCACATGACGAAGATTTTATAAAAAAAATTGGTGTTAACAGTTTTTATGATCTTGCAAAAGCGCATCCTAAAAGATAAAATAAACGAAATTTATTGATGGAGAACATTATGTCAGTCAGCTCTTTAATTATAAAAAATCACTTTATTGTTGAACTTAAAAAGATATAAAAGCGACTTATCCTCTATAACTAATTTTATAAGATTTGTTCTTTATACTCAATTAATACTCGTTTTTTAAGCTTCAACAATATCTATATACACCTTACCAATAGGTATTTAAATGAAGCTTTATACTGCCCTTTTAATGGGCATCTTAACGGGATGCGAGATCGATCTTTTTGTCCCTAGTTTTGCAGAACTTGAACGTGTTTTCCATCTAACCCCTTTCATGGTTGAATTGACTTTAAGCGTCAATTTAATTGCCCATTGCATCACTGCTTTAATTGCTGGGAATTTAGGCGATCGTTATGGTCGTAAACCCATTATTGTATGGGGACTTATTATTTTTATTCTTGGTAGCGTGCTTTGCGTTTCTGCTGATAGTTTTTCAGTATTACTAATAGGACGTTTTTTCCAAGGTATTGGCATTTCGGGACCAGCCGTTTTATCTTTCCTGATTATTGTTGACGCTTATCCATTGGAAGAGCAGCAACAAAAAATGGGTCTCCTCAACGGTATTATTACCCTTGCTATGGCTTTTGGGCCTGTCATTGGCAGTTACGTCAATTTATATTTTAATTGGCGTGGTAATTTTTGGTTGCTTCTTATTTTAGGAATTCTGTGCCTAGCTCTCACTATTATTTTTGTTCCTAAAGGTGAAAAAAAATCGCATATTCGTATTTCGATTAAGGAATATCTACCTGTATTCACAAATTCTAAAGCATTACTTTATGTCTTTATGATTTGTTTTTTGATAACATCTTATTGGATTTTTATTGCTTTATCACCTCTTCTTTACATTGAAGATTTACAAATAGAACTTAAATATTTCGGATATTACCAAGGATCACTAGCCGCAACTTTTGCTATTGTAAGTTTAAGTAGTGGATATTTCTTAAAAAAATACGGACAAAGAAAATGTCTTCTGGCAGGATTCGCACTTTTAGTTCTGTTTGTTATAGGCACTATTTTGTTAGTATTATTTCAAGTAAATCATCCTTTGATCATTACAGGCACATGCATCTGTCTTGCTGCAGGCATGATTTTACCGGTTAATATCTTATGGCCTATGTCACTTGAAACTATTGCCGATGGAAAAGGCAGAATATCTGCAATCATTGCTTCCATGAAACTTGCCTTAACAAGTCTGTTCATTCAGCTTGTGAGTTACTTTTATAATAAAACATTCACCTATATAGGTATTGCTATGTGTTTATGCATTATCTTAAGCTTTATATGTTTTTATTATTTGATAAAAAAAGATCAGAAAGTAAGAGCGCTTATAAAAGGATAATTGAACTTTTTGGAAAAAATGAAAGCCCTATTAAAAGGGCTTTCAACAATCATCACGGGGCTTTATTTTCTATAATATTCTTCTGAGAGCGTTCTTCGATGAATTTAAAAGCAACATTATGAACTTTTTCAATCCAATCCAGTTTATTTTGAATTTGCATAAAATACGAAACATTTAATGGAAAAGAATTTTCAAGGCATTATAATTTAGATCATTTTTTAAATAAAATAAATTTAAATGCTTACACTAAAAACACAAAAATATAATTTTAAAATATATCTATACTTAAATAAAAGTAAATAAAAAATATTTATATTGATTTATTGATAAATATTTACTATAATAAAAAAGATTTAAATTAACAATTACAATGTCGGAGTTAAGAATGAAGTTTTTTGCAGTAATTGCATTTGTTTTTTCTTGTTTTTTTATAAACGAGAATGCTTTTTCCTACAATCAGGAAGATTTTGATTTTTTAGCACAATCATCACAACTTGTTGAACAATTAGATACAACAGATCTCCAATCCAAAGAATCTAAAGCACTATTAAAAGAACTTAAAAACCTTAAAAAACATAGATCTCAAAACCTTGACCTAAGCAGCTTAAAATTAAGCGATTTTACGTTTTCTCTGGAAAAATTGCATACAATTAAAGACATAAAATTAAAAGACAAATTACTAAGCTATATTAATCTTGAAGGCACAAATTTCGAAAACAGCACATTCAATAACGTTACTTTTATATCCGTGAATCTTAAAAATGCCAATTTAAACAACATCACTTTTGAGTGCTCACAATTTATAAGCTGCCCCATAAGTGGCATTCTAAGTGGTCATATTAATGCATCGGGTTTCCACAACTGCGTTTTAAGAGACTTAAAATTTATAAACACATATTTTAATAACACAGAATTTTATAACATTAACTTTGATGATGTTCATTTTAACAATATAGACGCTTCAAATTGCACCTACATTCTATGTACTTTCCCTGCAAATGCCCTTACAGAAGTAGATTATACACAATGTACCTTCACACAATCTTTTTTTGCAAATGATTGCTATATTAGCCACTGCACAGATTGTATATTTTATATTCCGGCACAAATAATTCAAAGTACAATAGGCACACATAGACCTGACTTCATGCATGCCAATGATTTTGAAAACAACAACAGACTAGAAACAATCAAAAAAGATGATTTAACAGAAATTCGCGCGAATCATCGTAAATCTATGAATGCAACTTCATCACGCTCACCTAGCCCTTCTTCTACAAGCTCTAAATCCTCATCCTCGTCCTGCTCACCTGTTGACAGTGATGATGATACGCATTCTTTCATGACGCTTTCACCTTCTCCTAAATTAATTAGAAAACTTAACATCACAACCCATATTAATAAAATGGAAAACAAAAGTGAAACCCTTAAAAAAGGCCTCATGTCTAGCCTCAATGCTGAAATCAGTCTTTATCGTCACCTTTTAACAATCCTAGAAAGTGATTACGTTGAAAGACTTGCATCGGCAAAATACAAACGTACTCCCCGTGCTCTTTTAACAAAAAAAACACTCGACCAAACAATCGACGCTGTGACAGAAAGCTTTGAAGCCCTCATCAAAAAAGTCGTTGATCATGTTGAAAGGGGATATAATGCTTCAGAAAACCAAAATACCGAAGACCTAAGATGGGCAAAATGTAAATTTGCTGAAGAATTAGGATATTTACGTGGACCTGCTGTTGTTGGACCAAAAGCATTCTTAAATGGCATCCTTCAACAAACACAATTTTTAAGTAAACCAAAAACATATCAAGAAGATATAGCCAGATTAAATGCAGAAATAGAAATTTATAATACAATTTCGAGTCACTACCAACAAGATTTAGTAAAAGATAAAATGCAAAACATTTATGATCTTTTTGATCAAAAAATGAATGCACCAATACACGCTTCGGTGGAAGACATTGCAAAATCTTTCGAAGCCATTGAAGCTGATGAAAATATAGTTTCGGTAAGACCTACAACATTTGAACCACAATCACCAACCAGAACACGCTTAAAAGAAATAAAAAAAGTGACGACAATTTTACAAGAAAGTGGTGAAAATCTAGTTAACCTTAGATCAACACCAACTGCACCTAGAACACAAACACGAGGAGAAACCGAAAAAAGTAAATCGTTTAAAAAACTTTTAGAATTTCACGAACAAAAATCTCAACAAAACCAATAAAATAAATATTTCAACTTCAAAAACACCTGAGTGCTACGCGCGCAGGTGTTTGCGTTAATGAACGTAACAATCAATACAACTTATGATTTAACCTGATTATGAACCCCCTCAAGATAAACCCGCCTATATAATATGTTACAAATTTTTTGACATCTAATGCATTTTCTTCTATCATCTAGAAAACGAGGAACATCATTTGAAACAACAAATTACATTTTTATTTATTCTTCGAATGTCCTAAAGGACATATCCTATCGCATACCCCCCCCAACCATTCATTTTACTTTTTTTCGTTGAGGAACGATCATGTCTCTACTTATTAGTTTTTGCCCCATTTTTCTATTTGTTGTTTTATATGTTGGCGCTGGTATTTACTTCTCACTGATGGGTATTGAAAATTCTTTTTACCAGCTTTCACCCAATGTTGCCGTTATTCCAGGGATTGTTCTTGCCTGGATAATCCATAAAGGGCCTACAAAACATCGCTTTGATCAATTTATTGATGGTGTCCGCCATAAAGACATTATAACGATGTGCATTATCTTTATTTTAGCAGGCGCCTTCAGCACCGTCACAAGCGCTATTGGATCTGTAGATGCAACCATTCATTTTGGCCTATCAATTATTCCACAAGATTATCTTCTTATTGGACTTTTCCTGATTGCCGCTTTTATTTCAACAGCCATTGGTACGTCTATGGGGACGATTGCAACCATTGCCCCAATCGCTGCAGGTCTTGCAAGTCAAGGCGCCTTCCCTGCAACTTTAGGCCTTGCAACCATTGTAGGTGGCGCAATGTTCGGTGATAATTTATCGATTATTTCAGACACAACAATTGCTTCCGTTTCTTCTCAAGAAGCTAAAATGAAAGATAAATTTAAACTCAATGCGATGATTGCTCTTATATCAAGCTTCATAACAATAATCGTCTTACTTTTTGTTCACGACACACAAACATTTATCGAGCCTAAACCCTATAATTTTATGCTGGTAACACCCTATTTATTTTTAATTATTTTTGCAATGACAGGCGTTAATGTTTTTATCGTATTGTTGCTATCAATATTATATGCAGGGATTATTGGATATATTCACCACGATTATTCAATTCTTGATTTAAGCAAAGATGTTGCAATTGGTTTTAAATCCATGCATGACATTATGCTTTTATCCCTTTTAATTGGTGGGCTTTCAGGTCTATCCCAAAAAGGATCAAAACAACTCGCGCAAAAATTAGGGGATTGGATTTCCAAAAAAGGAAGCAAACGCTTTGCCCAATTAATTATTGCAAAAATTGTATCCATTTTTGATATCCTTTTGGCCAATAACACAGTTGCCATCATCGTCAGTGGCGAGATCGCACGTGAAATTGCTAAAAAACACCACGTACCACCTCATTATAGCGCAACAATTCTTGCGATTTTTTCCTGCGTCTTTCAAGGCATTATCCCTTATGGCGCACAATTATTATTAGCGGCCTCCGTCGCTGGTTTGTCACCCCTAAGTTTAGTGCCGTATGTTTATTATTGTTACATATTAGGCGCAGTAACGATTATGTTTATTTTAGTGAAGAAACCAACAAAAGAAGCACATTAAACGTACATACATTGTGTTGACAATTATTGTTTGGTAGCATACAATTATATTATAAGGAGGATCTTATCATGAAAACACAAAACAAAGATTCAACGGTCAATATACGCGTTGACAATTACTCAAAAAATTTAATTGATCAAGCAGCTTCTTTATTAGGGCAATCGCGTTCGTTTTTTATTCTTGAAGCAGCAAAACGATATGCTGAAAAAATAACATTAGATCAAAATAATTTTCATTTAGACCAAGACGCTTGGGAGAAATTCAATTCATCTTTAGAAATGCCCCCTGAAGAAAATCTTAACCTTAGAAAATTAATGAAGTCTAAAATTAAATGGACCTAAATATCAACAGGCCAATACCTATTTCAGAGGAACATGAAACTGATGCATTTTGTTCTGGTAATGATGCACTCGATGAATGGTTAAAATTTAAGGCCCTTGCCAATGAAAAAAAACGCGCCTCTCGCTGTTTCGTCATCACAAAAAACAACGCCATTATTGGATATTATGCAATAGCCGCAGGATCTGTTACCCATAAAGAAGCTACGGGCAAAATTAAAAGAAATATGCCAGATCCAATACCCGTTATGATTTTAGGACGTCTTGCAATCGATAAATATTATCAAGGCTTGGGCTTAGGAACAGCCTTATTAAAAGATGCGCTTTTACGTACTTCACAAGCAGCTGATATTATTGGCATTAAAGCGGTTTTAGTACATGCCATCGATCAAAATGCCGTTCACTTTTATCAGGAACGCGGCTTCAAATCATCACCCATTAATGCAAAAATATTGATGGTAACTCTTGATGATGTCATACGCCATATGTCAGACTGAAGATGTTATAGTATTTTCCATTTAGGTTAATAGGGCGTTATTCGTCACTTATGTAGGAAAAGACTACACTTCGTTCCTCATGCCTTCTCTTAACCTAAAGCGAAAACACTATATATAAATAACGCTCGAAAGCAACATCATGAATATCAACGATAAAATTGCCGTTATTACAGGGGCTGGTTCCGGATTAGGCGAAGCATGTGCCACGTTTTTAGCCGCAAAAAATGCTAAAATTGCACTTCTAGATTACGATTTATCCAAAGCTGAACATGTCGCCAAAAAACTAAACACAAAAAACGTACTGGCTTTACAATGTGATGTATCCAAGGCCGAAAGTGCTGAAAACGCTATCAACCAAATTGAAACACAATTAGGCACGCCTTCAATTCTTATTAATTGCGCAGGCGTTGCAACACCCACGAAAATTATTTCTAAAGACGGCCCTTTACCGCTTCAATTTTTTGAAAACGTTATTAATGTTAATTTAGTTGGCACATTCAATATGATGCGCCTTTGTGCTCATCTAATGTCTCAAGAAAAACCTGATGATAACGAGGAAACAGGCATTATTATTAATACGTCATCGATTGCTGCTTTTGAAGGACAAATGGGGCAAGCTGCCTATGCCGCCTCAAAAGGTGGTGTGGCCTCCCTCACCTTACCTGCTGCACGCGAACTTGCTCGCTTTGGGATTCGCGTCATGGCAATTGCACCTGGCCTGTTTGGTACGCCCATGCTTTTATCCATGCCTGATGCTGTTCAAGAAAGCTTGAAATCAACTTTATTATTCCCGAAACGTTTTGGCTTACCAGAAGAGTTTGCACAGCTTGTAGGCGCCATTATTGAAAATCCAATGTTAAATGGTGAAGTCATACGCCTAGACGGTGGATTGCGTATGCAAGCCAAATAGCAACACTTCAGATTAAATAAAACCATCATCATTGGATTGATCCTCACTTTCTTCTATCTGTACTATAGGCATTTCTCCAAGATCAATGCCTAAACAATCGAACGTCTCTCTGATTAATGGCCAATCAATATCAGTATTTCCAACCGTTTTACCCAGAACATTTTTAACTAATTCCATTTTTATATCGTCAAGTTTTTTACTTATAATCAATTCTTCTTGTTTGTTTATTTCAGATTGAGCTGTTTTAATTATTTCTTCATATTCATTTACATTTAGAGTTACATTTATATTTGGCTCTTTAGCGTTTTGAATACGTATAATGTCCTCAGCATTTTCTGAAATATTAACAGGTCTTAATGTTCGTAGAAGCTCTAAAAAAGATTTTAAGGATCTAGTCTCTTTATTTTCAAGCTCTTTTCTTATTTGATCGTATGAAGCCATAATAAAATCAGCTGGCGAAGAAAATTTTTCTTCATTAATCTTATAACCAGAAATATTCATGTCCGATTGAACAAGATGAAACCATGAATCCAATACTTTTTGTTTTCCTTCTATACATAAAATATCAGCCCCTAATTTTTCAATAAATTGCTCAATATAATATTGTTTATTTCTTTCGTCTTTTATCTCTTGAATGTGGTTCCAGCAATTCGCAACAATATGATAAACTTGCCATACTCTTTGCTCCAAAGAAACTTCTGTTTGCTCAGAATGCAAAATTAAATTTATTTTTTTACCAAATAATTGAGGTGAAATAACATGATACAAAATATCAGATGTCGTTTTTTTAGAGGCTGAAATTTCATAAGAAATCATGATGTTATAATTAATCAAACAAAATAATCCTTGTATGAATTTTAAAGCATCGTCAACGTTCTTGATGTCTTTATTTTCTTCTATATGACCTATGATGTCTCGTAATAAATCATTTTCTTTCTGACCTGCATCTTCTGCAGAACCTAAGTTGCACTTTATTGGATTTGTCAAACTCGCTTGTCCGAACAGCAGCATTCCCCTTACAAATGATCGTTTTTTCTCAAAACTATCAAATTCCCTATATTGATCAATATAAAATCTCATCCTTTCTTCAAACGGCATATCTAACAATCTTTTCTCTTTTTGATATTCTATTTTTATTTCATTTTCAATTAAGTCTTTTAGTTTTTGAAAAAAATAATCCATCATATGCAACGCAACAGAAAAATCATCTATTGTATCATCTATAAAACCGTTTAGATTCTCTACTACAACACTAGTATATTTAAAATATTCAGAAAAATATAAGTTACATTTATCCATTAAAGAATTGCCATCAATTCTTTTTTTAGATCGAAATTGAGATTCATAATTATCATAAATATTAGACAATGTATGAGCATGTTGATTTTCATCATCAAATTTAGATAGAGCGATTTTTTCTTTACCCATTTTGAGTCTTACAACATGTCGCTTTTCAACCTGCTCCATTTCTTTAAGTTTAGCATCAACAAAAGCGATTAAACGGCTTGTTTTAAGTAGATTTTGTTGGGGAGGAGCTACTGCTTGAGGTACTGCAGGTAAAACAGCAGCTTGCGGAAGATTTGCCAATAAAGGCTGCCCCTGAAGTGGTTGCACAAAATGCGGAATAGCTGCCTGTCGAAGAGCTGCAGCTTGTTGATCTGCAACCATTTGAATATCACGTTGTCGCTTGCACTCATTTCTAAACTTTTCTCTTTTGATCTCTAAAGTAAAGTTCTGCATAACTATCGCATGAAG
>JAUYSY010000062.1 GCA_030696155.1 Alphaproteobacteria bacterium
TGCACTTGAAGTTGCGATGCGCGAAGAAAAAAACATTCTTCTTCTTGCACAAAAAGATGCGACGCTTGAAGAGCCTGAAGAAAAAGACCTTTACGAAATTGGTACATTGGGCGCCATTTTACAATTATTGAAATTACCTGATGGCACTGTAAAAGTGCTCGTTGAAGGTAGAGAACGTGCTAAAGTACAAAAATTTATTCCAAACAAAGAACATTTCGAAGCAGAAGTCATTTCACTTTCTGAAGAAATAGGCGATGTAAACGAATTAGAAGCAACAAAACGCGTTGTTGTCGGTCAATTTGAACAATATATCAAACTGAATCGCAAAACACCGCCAGAAATTCTGGTTGTGGTCAATCAAATCGATGACCCAAGTAAACTTGCTGATACTATTTCCTCACATTTGGTCGTGAAGCTTTCTGAAAAGCAATCACTCCTTGAAGATCTTGAAGTAAGCAAAAGACTTGAACGTGTTTATAGTCTTATGGAGAGCGAAATTGGCCTGATGCAGGTTGAAAAACGCATTCGTAACCGCGTTAAACGCCAAATGGAAAAAACCCAAAAAGAATATTATTTGAATGAGCAAATGAAAGCTATTCAAAAAGAATTGGGCGAAGGCGAAGAAGGCAAAGACGAAATTGCAGAACTTGAAGATAAAATCAAAAAAACGAAGCTCAGCAAAGAAGCCAAAGAAAAAGCAATATCAGAAGTTAAAAAACTTCGTAATATGAGCCCTATGTCTGCAGAAGCCACAGTTGTAAGGAATTACCTTGATTGGCTTTTATCGATTCCTTGGCAAGCATCAACAAAAGTTAAAAGTGATATTAAAGAAGCACAAAAAGTGCTGGATGAAGATCATTTTGGACTTGAAAAGGTCAAAGATCGTATCCTTGAATATCTAGCTGTTCAACAGCGCGTTAAAAAAATGCGTGGCTCTATTTTATGTCTCGTTGGACCACCTGGCGTTGGTAAAACATCTTTAGGCAAATCCATTGCACGTGCTACAGGTCGTAATTTTGTGCGTATATCATTGGGTGGTGTCCGTGATGAAGCTGAAATCAGAGGCCATAGACGTACTTATATCGGGTCAATGCCTGGTAAAATTATCCAAGGGATGAAAAAAGCTAAATCATCTAACCCACTGTTTTTATTGGATGAAATAGACAAAATTGGGGCCGATTGGCGCGGTGATCCAGCCTCTGCTTTGCTTGAGGTCTTGGATCCCGAACAAAACAACACATTCAATGATCATTATCTTGAACTTGATTATGATCTGTCAGATGTCATGTTTGTTACAACAGCCAATAGTTTGCGCATTCCCCCTGCCCTTTTAGATCGTATGGAAATCATTCGTATTCCTGGCTATACAGAAGACGAAAAAGTTGAAATTGCAATACAACATTTGATTCCGCGTCAAGTTGAAATGCACGGTCTTAAACCCAAAGAATGGGAAATTTCTGAAGGCGCTTTACGTGACCTCATCCGTTATTACACACGTGAAGCAGGTGTCAGAAATTTAGAACGTGAACTTGCTAATTTAACGCGAAAAGCTGTTAAAGAAATTACACTGAACGAAATCAAGAAACTTAAAATTGAACAAGAAAACCTTGAAAAATTCGCAGGCGTCCAAAAATATGATTATGGCCGCGCAGAACTTGAAGATTTAGTGGGTGTCACAACAGGCCTTGCTTGGACTGAAGTTGGCGGCGATCTTCTTTCAATTGAAGCTATTCGTGTGCCTGGTAAAGGCAAAACAACCATTACCGGTAAATTAGGTGATGTGATGCAAGAATCCGTTCAAGCAGCCATCAGCTATGTACGCGCAAAAGCCGTTGAATTTGGAATCAAACCAACGATCTTTGAGCGTAGCGATATCCATATTCACGTTCCAGAAGGCGCGACCCCTAAAGATGGTCCTTCCGCAGGTGTTGCAATGTGTACCTCCATCGTATCCATGCTTACAGGTATCCCCGTGAGCAAAGATATTGCCATGACGGGTGAAATCACCTTACGTGGACGGGTCTTACCAATCGGCGGATTAAAGGAAAAATTACTAGCAGCACTTAGAGGCGGCATTAAAAAAGTATTGATTCCTTACGAGAATGAGAAAGATCTGGCAGATATTCCAAACAATGTGAAAGATCATATTGATATAGTGCCTGTTAAAACGATTAAAGAAGTGCTTGCACATGCTTTAACCGCTAAACTTGTTCCTATTGAATGGGTAGAAACTGAAGATCCTCCAAAAGCACTCCCCATTACAGATGCTTCTAAAGACGATCTTGAAAGAGGTTTAACGACGCATTGAGTTTAATTTTAAATTCAAAACCTGCACTATAGTCGATCAATCTACCGGGCAATTTTTATCTTTATGCTAGAAATTTGCCCACACATCTTTGTTTTCCTGGATCTACGTATGAATCTTTGCTTCAACGAGCCCAGGGAAATAAAAGCGTACACAATGATTTAAAAATATTATTAAAATTGTCCCATAGACTGAGTCTCCTCCTAAATATTAGAGAGCCTATGAAAAAACAATTAATGTCGTGCGCTTTTTGTTTTTCTTGCAGCTGCTACATATCCTTCAACATAATTTTCTCGAAGCGCATCCCCCTATAACTGTGTTTTGAGGAAATGTAACATCCAAACAAGCCCTAAGAGTTGAATTATATGTTGGTAATATTAGCTGATCCAATATAGTAAACCCTCTACACCTCGAAAGAAATACATTTCCAATCTGTGTTACTTGATACAAAGAAAAATGAATTAGAATTCAAAAATCAGCTTAAACTGATAATTTATGCATGAGCTATAAACACTCGTTTCATAGCTCATCATTTGTAATTATAGTTGATAGACTTGTGAAGTAGACAAGGAACAATTGGTCAAATTAACATTGAAAAAGGGCAAACCTCTCCTCGGAAATCACTAATTAATGTTCTTGATTTGAAAGGAACTATACAACGAATGAAGTGTATTCTTATACATAAGTGAGTCATGACGATGTATCCTTCCAATGTCTATAGACTATATCAGAAACATATTCAAAGAAATTAATCTACTTAGCAAAAACGTAATTCAAAAAAATGGATAAATTTAATACTGGCGCGCTCTGGAGGATTCGAACCCCCGACCCACGGCTTAGAAGGCCGTTGCTCTATCCAACTGAGCTAAGAGCGCCGATGCTTATTGCAAGCTTCGGTGTATAATAGGGATTTTTGCATAAATTCTCAAGAGAAGAATGAAAAAAAATTAATGAGCTGTTTTATTAGGCTTTGTTTAGGTTTCACAATCACCACAAACCCATGACTTAACTTACATTATTTTGTTGATTCATATAAATCGTACATAATTCTTCTAGCACCTCATCCCTTGAACGTAAAATACGGCTTTCCAAATTAAGATCTATATCGCTTAAAAATACAGCAAAACACGTTAAGGATTTCAAATGGTTGAAAATTGCCTGTACGCCTTCACATTCAATTAAATTTCCACAAATATTAAGACTTTTAAGATCCTTAAGATGCTTTGCAATTATTTCTGCCCCCCAAACACTAATATTATTATGAGAAGCATTAAGACATGTAAGCTTTTTTGCATTTTTAGCAATTACGCGTATGCCTTCATTCCCGATATTATTATTAGAAATTTTAAGTGACGTAAGATTTTTAAGCTTAGAAATTGATTTTGCACCCTTACCACTTATATAATTCTGATCAATAAAAAGCCATACAAGTTTTTTAAGCTTATCAGCAATGTTTTCAATGCCATTATCGCTAATATTATTACCTGAAATATCAAGAAAAATAAGGTCCTCTAAATTTTCAACAATCGACTTTATGCCTTCATCACCGATCTCATTACCAGAAACATCTAAAGAAATAAGACGATAAAAGTTTGTAGCAATTGCTTTGGCACCTTCATCACCTACAACATTTTTAGAAAAATCAAGATGCATTAAAAAATAAAAATGTTGTTCAGCAAAAAGAATTATTTTTGCATCATTCATATATGCGTCTTCACCAAATTTTATTTTAGTAACGTCTGGAAAAAAATTACTCAAATTACTTATAAGTTGATTCGAAAGCTCAGTTTCTATATAAAGATCAGTAATATCATCTTTAATGTTCAATTGAAAATTACGTTCCTCAGGATATGCAGCAACATGTTCAAATAATCCAATATTACTATCATCAATTGTATATTTTTCGGTTATTGCATAAAGTTTTTCAGAAAAAGAAAACAAACACAAAATGACAAAAATATAAACCTGATTCTTCATAGTTTTCAATTCCCTTATATACTAGTATTTTCAACAAATAGAATCACTCAATCAATATCTTGAATAATTTGTTTTTCAACAACAATACGATCATACAAACAATTACCTTGTAACCAAAGTTCATATTCTGTTGATTCAAAACTGATTAATTGACCATTTAAAATTTGTCCATATGTTTTTATTTTTGGTTTATACGCTTGCATTAAAACAATATTCTGATCTTTTGTATAATACCCAAGTTCTAATTCACAATAGTTTTTTACAGTAAAAAGAATTGATTGCCCCTGATAATCCACACGCTTTTTTTCTAAAGTGGCTTCATAATTTAACTTATCTAAGGTGCAATGTTTTGGATCATCTTTATTTGAAAAAATTGGCCAATCAAATTGAGCTGATACATTAAAACTTATTAGCGTCAAAATAAATAACACGACATAGTTACGCATACCCATCCCCATAAAATATTCTTTACAAAAAGTGTAGCATAATTTCAAATTTAGGATAGGTATTAAAACATTATAAGCTTTACATCAATATAAACGATTGATATTTTAGAATTAATTATTATATAAAACACACTTACTTACACATAAGAACATTTTTTTTCTTATATACCCAAATGATTTGGAAATGCAAATTTTTAGGCATGAGATTTGAGGTGATTTTTGATACCGAAAATTTCGACAGATAATGGGTTTACCTTAGAAATTTTTGGTTCAAAAAGCGACCAAAGGTCATCGGCTAAAAACGGTAGTTTCAGATTATTTGGGTATATATTGAAATCTTTGAGTTATTTACAAAATTATGTCTGAAAATATGTCTTATTTAAATCATGCAACTACCTATAATATTTATTTAAATTGCCTTTACAAAAAAAACAATACATATGAAAATAAAACTACTCATGGTTGAAAATGTTTTGTTATAGGTATATTCAATGTTTGATTTTGATCCAGTTTTGCTGGCACGCATTCAATTTGCATTCACGATAAGTTTTCATATTATATTTCCGGCGTTTACCATTGGACTTGCAAGTTTTTTGGCTGTTCTAGAATGGCGATGGCTCAGAACAGGTAATGAATATTTTAAAGATCTTTATAAATTTTGGATTAAAATTTTTGCCGTAGCCTTTGGTATGGGTGTTGTATCAGGTGTTGTGATGTCCTATCAATTTGGTACCAATTGGTCTATTTTCTCCGATCGTGTAGCCAATGTTTTGGGACCATTATTGGGGTTCGAGGTACTTACAGCTTTCTTTCTTGAAGCCTCATTTTTAGGGATTATGATCTTTGGGTGGGGACGTGTGAGCAAAAGAATGCATTTTGTTGCAACATGCATTGTTGCTATTGGTACATTAATTTCTGCTTTTTGGATACTTTCTGCCAATAGTTGGATGCAAACGCCACAGGGCTTTTCTATAGGTGAAGACGGACGACTTTATCCAACAAATTGGATTGAAATTATTTTTAATCCGTCTTTCCCTTATCGCTTTGTACATATGATTATAGCCGCTTATCTTACGACAGCTTTTGTTGTTGGTGGGGTAGGTGCATTTTATTTGTGGCGCAAAAGGCATCTGCCGCAAGCACGTATTATGCTTGGTATGGCAACTATTATGGCTGCATTGGTAGCACCACTTCAAGTTGTTATTGGTGATTTTCATGGCTTAAATACACTTGAACATCAACCGGCAAAAGTTGCTGCAATGGAAGGCATTTGGGAAACTGAAAAAGGTGCAGATTTGCGTTTGTTTGCATGGCCTGATGAAAAAAATGAAATGAATCATTATGAAGTTAAAATCCCTCATATGGCGAGTTATATCCTGACCCATGACATGGAAGGTGAAATAAAAGGCCTGAAGGAATGGGCAAAGGAAGATCGTCCCCCGGTTGCAACCGTTTTTTGGTCATTTCGTGTAATGGTTGGATTAGGATTACTGATGGTATTGATTGGTATTGTGAGCACCATACAATATTTTCGTGGCAAATTATTCACAGGACGATTTTTACAAGGATGGTGGATCTTGATGATGCCGTCTGGCTTTATAGCACTTTTGGCTGGATGGTTCGTTACCGAAATTGGACGACAGCCTTATACGGCCTATGGTGTGATACGCACAACAGAATCGGTATCTCCCGCTATACTTGGTGCGCAAGTTGCCTGGTCATTATTAGTTTTTGTAATTGTTTATATGTTTGTTTTTGGAGCAGGATCTTATTATATTTTGAAACTTATTCGCAAAGGAATTCCTGCTATTAAAGAAAAAGACCATTATTATCAGCATGGTATCGAAGCTTTAGTTATAGAAGCAACTGCACATAATGGAGACAAAAATGTTTGATTTTTCTTCAGTAATTGATCTTGCTATGATTTGGGGCTTACTTATTGCGACAGCGATTTTTTTATACGTTCTTTTGGATGGGTTTGATTTGGGGATAGGTATTTTATTTCCTTTTGCGCCGTCTCATAAATGCCGTGATCGTATGATGAATTCCATAGCGCCTTTTTGGGATGGAAATGAAACATGGTTAGTATTGGGGGGCGGCGGATTATTTGCAGCTTTTCCTTTAGCGTATTCCGTGCTTATGCCAGCTTTCTATATACCTATTATTTTAATGTTACTCGGCCTTATTTTGCGTGGTGTCGCATTCGAATTCCGTTTTAAGGCGAGTGATAAAAATCGCTATTTTTGGGATTATATTTTTCATTTTGGATCTTTATCAGCAGCCTTTTTTCAAGGCATGATTTTGGGTTCTTTTGTACAAGGCGTGAAAGTAAGTGGTCGAGATTTTGTAGGCGGACCCTTTGATTGGATTACAGTTTTTAGCATAATGACGGGTATTGCAGTTGTGTTTGGTTATGCATTGCTAGGTTCTACATGGCTTATTATGAAAACAGAAGATGTGACTCAAAAATGGGCAAGAAAAGTTGCTTCTTATGTATTATGGTTTGTCGTTATTTTCATGGCAATTGTTTGTATTACAATGCCATTTCTTGATGAGCGTATAAAAGATTTTTGGTTTAGTGTGCCTAACATATATTATTTATTACCGATTCCTCTTGTAACATTTGGATTGTTTTTATTAATATTTTATGACCTTCGTCGTAATAATGTTGAGTATCGTCCGTTTTTTGTGAGTATTGGTCTTTTTTTAATGGGTTACCTAGGTTTAGGCATTAGTATTTATCCTTGGATCATCCCTTTTCGTTACACTATTTGGGAAGCGGCAGCTTCAGGACCAGGTCTATCCCTTATGTTAGTGGGCGTCGTGCCTTTATTGCCATTGATTTTGGGTTATACAGGATATTGCTATTATATTTTCAGAGGCAAAACGAGTCATGAGCATTTATATTAATAATTTAAAAAATTGGTTGAATAACCACCCCAAAATTAAGCAATGGGGATGGTTTGTTTTATTATGGTGTGCTGGGTTATTGACAGTGATTATTGGTTCATATCCTATTAAATGGCTTTTGTCATTGTCCACATAAAAATATGAATACAAAAATTCTGAATAACCCTATAGCTTAAAGATTATCTGGACGAGGATTTAAATTCATATCAACAATTGTAAAAGGTGTATCGCCTTTTTCCATCAGAAGAAGTGTTGGTTGAGATAATTTTTTTGTCCATGAAATGCTATCAAAACTTTGACAATGGGGACAAATTGGGTGCCAGCTTGTTGTCGATGTTTGGCAAGTTTGACAAATCCATTCTTCAGAAGCAGGGCTATCTTTTGCTTTATGAAGCCACGCATTGGCTTGATCATGATGATGATATTCACCTTCTTCTAACTGTGCCATAAAATAACACACCTCTTTTGAAGGTTCCTGCATATGTAAATTATTCAGTATTTGACGTGCGTTACCCCATAACTTAGCTGAAAGATAAATTTCTACTAAAAAAAGCTGACTTGTCTTATGATTGGGACATGAAGACACTAAATCTTCACAATATTTTATTTTCTCAACATCGCTTTTATCATGCAACGTTTCTTTGAACAGCTTTCCTAAATCTTTATGAGGATTTGTAATCCAGGTTTTTGAAATCAACTTACGTGCTTTTTTAGGATCATTCTGCACAAGCAATAATTTCGCATAAGAATAACTCGTTTCAAATGCATCAGGCATCAGACGATAGGCACGCGATGCGTCGTCAATTGCTTGTGCTAAATTATTATCTTTTTGTAAATCCAAAGCTTGCGCAATATAAAGGATTGCTTTTTTATGTTTTGCTTCATTTTCAGACCATATTTGGTGATACGTCATTTTTTTTACAAAATCAAAAGCTTCTTTCCAGTTTTTGGTTTGAATCGCATTATCAAATAAAATAGTCAAAACCCAAGGCGTATCTTCTTTAATACGATAAGCGCGTTGCGCAAGATGGATAATAAGACTTGTATTATTTTCTTTCTGTGCGTAAGAAATTAATCCCTTGATACCCAAAAGACTTGTTTCCTCATGATTTGTTAAATTATGCAGATATTCACGCGCTTGATCATTATTCCCTTCCATTTGCGACGCTTTAGCCGCAAAAAAATCAGCCAATGGCGCATCTGATAGATTTTTTTTAGCATTTTGAGCATGCCGCATCGCTTCACGACCATCACCAGCAGCCAAAGAAACAAGCGCTTTGGTTAATGCCTTTAATCCAATTTGCACACGTCTATCGTCACGATAATCCTTAAAACGGTTTGGAATATTAATAAAAAACGCAAAGATTTTATATACAAGCAAAAATAAGATGAAAAGAAAAACAAGAGACACAACAAAAAGAATGGGATTTAATTCAATGTGATAGCCAAACCAATCAAGTGTAATAAGGCCTGGAAAATCGGAAAGCCACAAAACGAGTCCTGTTATGCCAAGAAGCGTTAAACCAAATAAAAAAAGCTTCATTTATCGTCTTCTTTCATAATTTTTTTGAAAGTCATTTTTGTCCAATGATCAATATGATCTTGAATATTAATACCTTCAAGATGTAATTGCGCTTGCTTAACCCAAGGATCAAAACTTTTCGATTTATCCCGCGGTAAACTTAATACCATTTCAATAGCTTGCTGTATATTTTGAGTCTCAATGGAAGCAATCGTATCTTTATAAACATTGTCCTTAATAGGCGCATTTTTACTATTTGGATCAACAGTTCTTGTAATACGAATCCATTTACCTAAATTTTTAGCAAAAAAACTTTCTTCCACCTGAACTTTTTCTTGGGGAATGCTCTGCCATATCAATTTGAATTGATTGCGAAGATCTTGCGTCGTTGGAAACCCCTCAGCCAAATAAGGCACAAGCTCTTGCAAAAGCCCTTCGATAGGTAGCTCTGTTAATTTGAGCATTTTGAATTCATCTTCAAATAGTTGCCCTTTTTTTATTTTTGACTTTATTTCATTAAAAGTCAAAAGACTAAGTACTAATTTTTGAGTATTTTGAATAAGTTCATTTTCATTTCTAATTTTTGACAAATGAGCCAAAATTTCGCTTTGAGGATTATTTTGATCATGTGTTTGTTGAAAAGTCAATTTAAATTGATCTATTTGCTCTTGCAAGCTATTGAGTTTATTACTGATATCATCCAACGGGAGTTCGTTTGACTCATTTTTCTTTGATTGCGCTACGAATTCAGCGTAGCGATCCCGTAGAAAACGAAGCTCCTCTTTCATTTGTGAGATTTGCTGATCCGCAAAATGAGGAACAATGGTATCAACCTCACGTTCATTTTGTGTAAAAAGTTTACTGATAAGGAAGGCTGCCCCTAAAGTTGCAATAACACCTATAATAAAGGCTAAAAAATAGGTGAGTTTCAGAAATTTTGGTTTTTCTTCAACATGTTTTGGTTCGCCTTCAACAGGATCTAAATTTTGCAAATCTTGAGTCATGAGCATTGCTTTCGGTATACGTGTATTCTTTTATTATAAAATGCAAGAAATTATAAAAAACCTCAAGAAGAAAGAGATTTTTGCCCTAAAATAGTTTATAGTCGTGTAAGAATTTGTAACGCTGTTTTAGGTATGTTGTATGACGCATTTCGTTTTGGGTATAGAAAGTTCCTGTGACGAGACCTCTGTTGCTATTGTTTCTTCAGATAAAAAAATACTAGGTCACATTATTCTTTCTCAAACATATCATGCAGATTATGGCGGTGTTGTCCCTGAAATTGCAGCGCGTGCGCATATGGATCATTTAGATCGATTGATTCTTGAAGTTTTATTACAATCAGGCCTAAAATTTTCAGATCTATCCGCTATTGCCGCCACTTGTGGACCAGGCCTTATTGGCGGCGTGATCGTTGGCGCCATGATGGGAAAAGCCATAGCCTACGCACATCAACTCCCTTTTATTGCTGTTAATCATTTAGAAGGTCACGCTTTGAGCGTCAGATTAACAGAAGATGTCCCCTTCCCTTACATGTTACTTTTAATGTCTGGCGGACATACACAATTTTTACTTGTGGAAGATATTGGCCATTACACTGTTTATGGCACGACCCTAGATGATGCAATCGGTGAAGCTTTTGATAAAACAGCAAAAATTTTGGGACTCCCTTATCCAGGGGGCATGTATATTGAACAATATGCACTATCTGGCAATCCACGCGCCTTTAATTTTCCAAGGCCATTAAAAGGAAATGGCGATTGTAATTTCTCGTTTTCAGGTTTAAAAACAGCCATAAAATACAAAATAGATGCATTGGGCATATTAAACGAACAAACAAAAGCTGATCTTTGTGCCTCTTTTCAACAAGCTGCCTTAGATGTTTTAATTGACAGAACAAAAAATGCCTGTCACAAATTAAGCGCACAAAATATAAAGGCGAATGCTTTTGTTGTCGCAGGTGGCGTTGCCGCTAATCTTGCACTAAAAACAGGACTTTCTAAGCTTGTTTCTTCTTTTGGTTTACCTTTTGTAGCGCCACCGAAAGAATTTTGTACGGATAATGGTGCAATGATTGCTTATGCAGGACTTGAGCGTTTTCAAAGAGGCTATATTGATTCTTTGACCTTTAAACCGCGCCCAAGATGGCCACTGGCTGAACTAAAAAATATGAATGTTGTAGGATTAACATGAAACGTATTGGCATATTAGGCGCCGGCGCCTGGGGAACAGCACTTGCAAAAGCATTATCACGTGAAGGACGCGAAATTATTTTGTGGGGACGCGATCCAGAACTCGTCAAAGCAATTAATTACACGCATGAAAATGTCATTTATCTTTCCAAAGTAGGCTTACCAACCTCTATTCACGCCACAACTGATTTAAATGATTTGCTTGACGTTGAAGCATTATTACTTGTTGCACCTGCACAAAAAACACGTGAAATTTTAGAAAAATTTGCAACACAATTGCCTTCTTGGATTCCTTTGATTATTTGCTCAAAAGGCATTGAAAACGAATCGGGACAATTGCTAAGTGACGTCGTCCAAGAAACAGTTGATGGTAATCCCATTGCAATTTTATCAGGCCCTAATTTTGCGCACGAAATTGTGCTTGGATTGCCAGCCGCTACAACAATTGCAACCAAAGACCGTGATTTAGGATTTTTACTTGTTGAATCTTTCGGCAGTCCAACATTCAGACCTTATTATTCATCCGATCCTGTTGGCGTTCAAATAGGTGGCGCACTCAAAAATGTATATGCCATTGCAAGTGGTGTGACATCAGGTAAAAATCTCGGTCAAAATGCAAGTGCGGCCCTTATTACACGTTGTCTCGCTGAAATGGCACGTTTAGGCCAACGTTTAGGGGCCGATTATCAAACTTTTTCAGGTCTATCCGGCGTTGGTGATTTAATGCTTACTTGCTCAAGCGAAAGATCACGCAATATGCATTTCGGCATAGAACTTGGTCATGGTAAAACTCCAAATGAAATTATGAGCGGCACACGATCCGTTTTTGAAGGCTATCATACAGCCTTTTCAATTAAAAAATTAGCCAAAAACGCAGATGTTGATATGCCCGTGGCAGAAGGTGTTTATCGTATTTTATATGAAGATGCCAATATTGATGCAACAATTAAGAATTTGTTGTCACGGCCGTTTTCAGAAGAGACTCGGTTTTAAGCGATATTTTCGAAACACGAAACGTGGTTAAAGAAGTTGATTTATTTAGTCAACTTTTGTATGGTTGATTTGGAATTTATGCCGTGAATTGGAGAAAAGCATGTCACTAAAGGGTTCAAAAACTCAAGAAAATTTAAAAGAAGCGTTTGCTGGCGAATCGCAAGCCAATCGTCGCTATCTTTATTTCGCACAAAAAGCAGATGTTGAAGGTTACAATGACATTTCCACTGTTTTTAGATCAACTGCCGAAGGTGAAACAGGCCATGCCCATGGTCATTTAGCCTTTTTAGAAGAAGCTGGTGATCCAGTCACTGGCGAACCAATTGGTGGTACTGCTGCCAATCTAAAATCAGCTATTGCTGGCGAAACATTCGAATATACAGATATGTATCCTAGTATGGCACGTACAGCACGCGACGAAGGTTTTGAAGAAATTGCTGATTGGTTTGAAACGCTTGCAAAAGCTGAAAAATCGCATGCTGGTCGTTTTCAAAAAGCGTTAGCGAGCATGGACTGATAGAGTTCCATCTCTAAATTTAAATAATTTTGCCATGCTCTTTGAGCATACATTTTAATCTGGATCCTGAATCTGCGTTCGAAGCTTCGCTTCAACGCGTTCAGGAAAACAATAAAACTTCAATTGCCTACGCCTCAAAACGACTGTCCAGATTATAAGACAAAGTCTATGAAATGAGTTATCTAGAAGCTTAACAATTAAGGTCCGGGGGACCTTAATGTTTTAGCTGAAAAGAACTCATGAGAACCGGAACGGAATGTACTTAAGGTACATGAGTACAGATTGCTGCGCCCTGACGACAAATTTGTCCATAGGGTGGACAGTTTTACGTAATAACATTGGCGCTTACCTACTCAATCTATTTCAAAATGTGGGTAGGAATATGAACGGTGAAACAAGCGGAGCGTATCCTTTATACGTGAGCATTGTAAATCCCGAATATGACGCCCTCCACTATAGTCGTTAGACTTGAGATTCAGACAAGGAGAAACGAGCGAAATGTATCCCTATATACATGAGCGAGGCACGACGATGTATCAATCCAAGTCTATCGACTATATTTGAAAGAGGAAGAGTAATGCGTGAAGGTGGATTAGACAAACCAATCAGACACAATCTCGATTGGGAAAGCGAAGCGTTTTACGATGAAGCGGCATTAGACGCCGAAATGCGACGTGTTTTTGATGTCTGTCATTCATGCAGACGTTGTTTTAACTTATGTGACTCATTCCCTCAACTTTTTGATTTAATTGACAATTCTGAAACCGGTGAGCTCGACAGTGTCGATTCCAAAGGCTTTCAAAAAGTTAATGATGCATGCACTTTATGTGATATGTGTTTTATGGTCAGCTGTCCCTATGTCCCGCCTCACGAATTCAATATTGATTTCCCAAAACTTGTTTTAAGATCACGTGCGATTGATTTCAAAAAAGGGAAAGTTGGCCCTATTAAACGATTGCTCGCCAAAACTGATTTTCATGGCAAAATGGGTAGTAAATTTTCAGGCCTATCCAATTGGGCAATATCTCACAAAAATAAATTTACACGTACACTTTTAGAATGGATCGCAGGTGTTCACAAAGACGCTCATTTGCCAAAATATGCACCACAAACGTTGATGGAACTTGGCAAAGAATCCCTGCCTTTAAACGAAGAAGCACCTGGTTTTGGCCAAAAAGTCGTTTTATACGCAACCTGCTATGGCAATTTTAATGACCCGAACATTGGTCTCGCTTTACGGGCTGTTTTGGCTTTAAACGGCATTGAAACACAAATTGCCTATCCCAAATGTTGCGGTATGCCTTTACTTGAAGAAGGTAATTTAGCCCAAGTCGCCCAAAATGCAAAAGATGTTTCAAAAGAAATGCTGCCTTGGATTCAAAAAGAATACAAAATTATCGCCCTCGTTCCCTCTTGCGCTTTAATGTTAAAACATGAATGGCCACTTTTATTACCTAAAGATAAGGACATAAAACTACTTTCACAAGAAACCTATGATTTATCAGAATATATTGTGGAATTAGCCAAAGAAAAAGGCTTAGTCCCAGGATTACAACCAATCGAAGGTGGCGTTTCAATTCACCTACCCTGCCATGCACGCGCACAAAATATTGGTCATAAAGCAGCCGAAATGCTCCGCATGATTCCCGATACGGAAATTCATTTAGTTGAAAGATGTTCTGGTCATGGTGGATCTTGGGGTGTGATGAAAGATAATTTCCCCGTAGCGCTTAAACAAGGAAAGCCTGTCGTGCGTCAAATGATAAAGAAAAAATCAGCTTATATTGTTTCGGAATGCCCCTTAGCAGGAGAACATATCTTGCAAGGCATGGAAATTGAGGGTGTTCATTATGATAAAGCACCGAATCCGATTGAAATTATAGCCATTTCATATGGCTTATTGGAGTCAAAAAATGACTAAAACAACAATCACCAAAAAAGATATTTTATCCTTAGAATCTTACGAAAAAATACGCCCTGATTTTAAAGCGAAAATAATTGAACTTAAAAATAAAAGACGTATTGCTTTAGGGCCTTACGTAAATTTTTATTTTGAAAATTACGAAACAATGTTTTACCAAATTCACGAAATGCTCCGCATCGAAAAAGGTGGAGACGCTCAGATTGACGATGAATTACATGCCTATAACCCCCTTATTCCTAATGGATCTGAATTAACAGCAACCATGATGTTTGAAATTGAAGACAAAACCAAACGCGCCGCCCTTTTAGGTCAATTAGGGGGTGTTGAAGACCTGATTTACATGCAGATTGGCACAGATCGGATTCACGCAACACCTGAAAAAGATCAAGAACGATCAAAACCAGGTGGCAGAACAGCGTCAGTTCATTTTATTCACTTTCCTTTTGATGCGGCCTTGATTCATGCTTTTAAAAACCCTGCAGCAGAGGTTTATATAGGCATTAATCATGCAGCTTATGGTCATATGTCAATGTTAAATCAAGAAACACGCGAAGAATTAGGACGTGATTTTTTATAAATTTTGCCTGAAGGAAATACAATGCCTATAAGATTATTCGATTATTTCAGATCCTCAGCATCCTATCGCGTGAGATTAGCCCTTAATCTTAAAGGACTAGAATACACACAAATTCCTATTGATTTACGCCTTGCAGAACAAAGCACACCCCCTTACTTAAAAATAAACCCTCAAGGGCTTGTGCCCGCTTTACAGATTGGCACTGAAATCATCAGCCAATCCTTAGCAATAATCGAATATCTAGATGAAATATATCCCACTATACCCTTATTACCCAAAGATCCATTGCAACGTGCCAAAATTAGATCATTCGCTCAAATCATTGCATGCGACATTCATCCCTTAAATAATTTACGTGTATTAAATTATCTACGCGATCATTTGCAAATGAACGAGGATCAAAAACATCATTATTATCATCATTGGCTGAAACAAGGCTTTGATACATTAGAAGAAAAATTAAAACAATCAACTACAAAGCATACATTTTGTTTTGGAAACACGCCCTGTCTTGCTGATATTTGCCTAATCCCACAAATATATAATGCGCAACGTTTTCATTTTGATTTAACCCCCTACCCTATATGCTTGAAGATTTCAGAACATGCGAATAAATTAGAGGCTGTTATAAAAGCTTATCCTAAAGAATAAGATCGACCAGATTAGAAGTGATAATCTAATAATCATTCGATCCAAACATATTCATAAAATTATTTCAATAACTTCCATCCATAAAGCCTTCAATATTTATTAGTTTTAAAACTATTGACAAAACAACTAAGGCAATATTCAATTTTATTGACAATATGTAAGTATTGCTGTACGGTTATACAAATAGTTAAAATTATCATTCATTAAAGGGATACATAATGTTAAATCGTATTTTGTTTTATTTCTTTTTTATTTCACTTCTCTCCACATCAGCGCTTATGGCAGGAAAAAGTGATGAGGAAGATGAAAATTTTTCGAACACACACATAAATGATGACAGTTACCACAAAAAAAGAAAAGAAAATCCAAATATTGAAAATAAAGATATAGAACAAAATCCAAATAAAAAAATTAAAATACAAGACAATGAATATGAAATTCTTGAAAAAATAAAAGATTTTTGTATTAATTTTAAAGATTCAAAAAATATAGAATTAAAAAGTCACCTTTTGTTTAATATAATTAAAATTAAAGGATTCTATCATTGTGTAAAAAATAATATACAAATTAAAGAATATGAAAATTATATTGAAACTATTATATTGCAGTTAAAAAAAACATTTTCACATGAAAAAGAATCTATCAAAATTTTAATTAGACTTTTAAAAACACATATTTTAAATTCCAAATTTTTAAAACTTAACATGACGCAAAATGTAAATTTAATTAATTTAGGTACTTATATTTTAAATTCAAATGGGGATTTTACAGATACGCTTTTTAATTATACGGATATACACAATAATGTGATTTGTAGCATAATTGATGAATTTTTAAAGCTAGACCCAGACGCTCAAACAGCGGTCATTACTGATATTAAATCAAAAGAAATGGACATATATGATCTTCAATCTTTTTTTATAATTTTGCAAAAATTAATAGAAAATGGGGTAGACAGTAATACTTCCCTAAAATTATTACAAGAATTTTATAATTTTGAAGGTGGTAATTTTTCCCAATTTTATGATAGATTTGACCTCAATATTTTTGCCTTACTACCATTTAAATATTTTAATTTAGATGAATTTCGAAAAAACCTTGCAAACCACTACTCGTTAGCAAAAATTCATAACGATGCTGATTTCAACAATGAAATGGGAGAAAATGGAATCAAAGCACAATATTTTATCTATCACCTCATCACACATCTAACAAAGCAACAATGCCTACAAAACGATCATAAGATTACAAACAATATGCCAAAGACTCTCAAGGACAAGGTCACTCTTTTAACCACTTTACTTAAATACTTATCTCAAAATTCTATTAATTGTGATGCTTCGGAGAAAATATACTCTTTATGGGCTGACCTTCTTTACAGCGCAAACCCCAATATTATAGAAAACATTACCTGCAATTATATTCTTAACAATGAAAATATTTTTTCATCAGAAGAAATTAAAGACATAAAAAAATTAACATCTGAATTTTTTACACCAAAAATTTTGAACGATGAAGATTGCGACCTTGGTACAAATGTTATGCTTGACATAATCGAAGAAAATATTTTGAACAACACGGATATAGATTTAGAAGATTTATTTGAAATTTTATATAAAGAAATTACGGATAAACGATTGACTGACAAACGATCCGAATTTGTTCTAAAAAGACATCTTTTAAATTCTCATCGAGATGAGTATGGACAATACTTTTATTTCAAAGAAATAGAAACATTTTTTCTAGAAAATGACACCAATCTTATCACCAAATACTCTATGCCAAAATCAGGGCTTATGTGTGAAATATTAAGAACATTAGCGACACTCAAAGATCAAGAACGCCCTATTGTTTTTCAAGTAATTAAAAAAAATATAAAAAAAATAGAAGGGGTAATTAGCTTAAAATATATGAAATCTATTCGTAATTATTTGCGCAATGTTGCAGCATTGAAGAGAAATACTGGAAATATTGACATAAGTATAAAACTACTTGACGCTTTAGCACATGTACAAAAATCTTCACCCCTTGAGTTACATTTAGATAATATCTATTGGAATTGGATAGCACTTTTACCCATTGAAAATTTTAACTTATCCAATTTTTTAAACATTGCAAAACGTCAAGATATTGCAAATGATATAGAAAATCATCAAAATAATTTTGATACCCTCAATACAATTATTTTTCCAAAAATTCTAAGCGAAAGTCTTTTATCTTCTAAAACAATAAATCAGTTAAAGGACATTTCTAAAATTTACGTTACACACACCAATTCAACAATATTCGATTTTCTATCGCAAGTATTATCTAACAATAATGTTTCTCAAAATGATTTAGACATTCAGAAGCAAATAGCAATAATCTGTTATTATAATAAATGGGTCAAATTATTTTTTGAAAAATTAATCAATCGTAAAAGTCGACATACCAACATCGATGAAGTGATATATATATTGGGACATTTGCATGAAATAAAGGATATGTTTTTAAGCTTTAACAATGATGAAGCAATATCAGAAGCTATAATAGATGCTTTGGTTAAATACTCAATATCTGCACCTAAAAAAAATAACTTTAATTTTCGAGAAGAAATGCATAAATGCATAAATGATTCTAAACTGGAACATATTGACCTTCTCCCTATATCTTCAGAGAGAAAAAATATTTTAAGATTCTTAGAAATATTCTTATATATGGTCCAATACAATGACGATATAACAAAACAAGACAAGGGAAAACTTAAATTAAGTTTTAATAAATTTAATGAATTAAAAGCCCTCCAAAAACCTGAAGCATTAATTAGATTTTCAAATCTAATTAATGCAGCAATCGAAAAAGGAAAAATTACTAGCAAAAAATTAATTTTTTATGTTGACTTAATTTGTCAATGCGGATTAAACAACCCAACAGATTTAAAAACTTACACTGCATTTTATGATAGTGAAAAAAAAGCAAGCACAAGAATTAATAAACTTATAAAAATACTTTTAATACAAAATAATAATGATGAATTTTTCCAAATAGCCCATGAACAAAACGAAAAAAACAACAGAACAACACCTTATTATTCTTTCATTAACATAGTAAGCTTATTAATGTTTACAAATGAAGATAATGAAAATGATGAAAATCCTATATTTTCGTTAGATGAAGCTGTTAAAATATCTAAAAATATTCAAAACTGTTTATATGACGAAGATATTATTTCTTTAACAAGCAACTTTCCAAATGATCCTGATGATCCTAAGGATCTTGACGATCCTGAAAATTATACACCTAAAAATATTAAGAATTTTATAATATTATTTTCAGATTATTTTAAAAATAAATCACACGACAAAATAAATCTCTCTTTATTTAGCAAGCATTTTTTTGATATTATGTTACAATTGGGACCAGATGACATTGCGACACACATACATATGGGTGATGTTATTAACGGTTATTACCCAAATATGCTACAAAAACTAATGGATTTTATCTATATCCATTCTACTTCAAACAATCAAAAAAGTGAAAAAAAGTTTCTTATTGATTTTTTCAAACATTATTTGTACGGTATTGTACATCATTACGGGTATACACGTTATTTATTTGAACGTCAAGGCTATCAACTATATAGTAATTACACCATAGACAATATAATAAATAATGTTTATATCCAGAATGTACTAGTATACAAAGTCGACCAAGAAAATTTAATATCACGAATCTTCGAAGACATTGAAATTATATTTAACGATAATGATGAAAATAATTACAAAAAAATGTTACCCTATGACAGAAAAAATACACTTTATTTTCACCTTAAAATGGACAATTACTTTTCTTTTTTAAAAAGCTTAAATTTTGGCACAAATCCAAATACTATTTATGACGATGAAACAAAAGCAACTATTGTGGATATCTTTAATAAAATAATTAAAGAATTAAACGATTTTGAACAAAATAATTTAATTCTTTAATTATTTATGTTGAACTGACTTTAAATGAAATAAAATTAGTTTAAAGTCAGTTTAATATAAATTACAAAAATTTAAATTGAAATACGTTTTTTATATTTTTCTAAAACCAATGTATAGCTTTCATCAATCAAGTCTTTAATCTTTTCAAATGAATTCATAGAGGGATTTGAAATCGACACCCAAGCCATCCAGCCATAAACAGGATGCGGCGTTAATAAATCAACCTGGGTAAAATTATAAACACCCTCTATCACATCACCTTTGACAAGACGTTTTGGTATCTCATTAAAAAGACTCAAAAATGTTTGTTTAGAAATGCCAAAATTTAATCTATAAACACCTTCTCTATTCAACATCGACGCTTTATCGTTTGCACCATCTTTTTCTTTTAAAGTACAAAAATAAACACCGCGTTTTAAAAAAGCATTGGGATTATAAAAGAAGCTTTTTTCACCCCATGCATCAATTATTTGAATGCCTTTATAATTTTCTAAAATAAAGGATGTTAGATAATCTATGCTTAATGCAACATCACCAGTTTTAATCATAATAACCCTATTTTATGAATTTGATGCTTAACGGTACACTCATAACATGAACGCTGAAATTAACAATATTTAAAATCAACAAAGGTACAATTGACAGCATACTGTCATAATGGTAGTCTGCTGTCAATTTTAAAAAGGGGTTTTTTATACATGACGAAAGAAACGATTCATCTCGCGATTTATGACACCATGACAGATTGGGAAGTGGGCTATGTAGTCGCGCATTTAAATTCGCCAGAATTCCAGAAAACGCCTGGCCGGTTTCAGGTGAAAACTATCGGCGATTCACTTGATCCTATCATCACCAAAGGCGGCCTGCGAATTCTTCCCGACCTCAGTCTGAACATGCTGGAACCGCAAGACAGCCGAATGCTGATATTACCAGGTGGCGATATCGCTGCAAAAGGAAGTATTGATAGCTTTGTTAAAAAGGCAGCTCAATTTCTGAGTGCAGGTATTCCGGTCGCAGCCATTTGTGGTGCAACGGCAGCACTTGCAAGATTTGGGTTATTGGACGAATTGCCACACACGAGTAACGCAAAGATCTTTCTAGAGATGGTAGGTTACAAAGGCAGTTTCCACTATCAAGAAAAGCTTGCCGTAACTTCTGGAAATTTGATCACTGCAAGCGGCGTCGCCCCAATTGAATTTGCAATCGAGATCTTCCGCAAACTTGATATTTACACCGACACAACTTTGCAGTCTTGGCACAAATTATACAAGGCCCAAAATCCAGAAGGCTTTTACGAACTCATGGCGGAACATGGTAATGAGTGAGACACAGGAAAGACTCAGCGCAATGGCGCTAACGGCCTTTGCACTGAATGGCTTGTTTCTTGACGTCGCCGAGCAACTTGCAACACCTGTAGGGCTGACAGCAACCCGCTGGCAGGTTCTTGGAGCCGTACTGAATGAACAGTTAACCCAAGCTGAAATTGCGCGCAGGATGGGCATAACGCGGCAGAGTGTACGCAGGACAAGCCTTCAACTTATTGAAGAAGAAATGTTGTGCTTCATTTCAAATCCGTCAAGCCGCAAAGCCATGCTTCTTCAACTGACAGAAAAGGGGTTCGCGGCCATCAATAAAATCAATCCACAACACGCTGCATTTGCAAAGCAGCTAGAAGAACGACTAGGAAAGGAGCAAATGCTAAAAATTCTCGATGCCATGACCGAGCTGCGCCATACGCTTGAAACTATCATGCTACCTGAACAGAATTTAGTTGTTTTACCTTAGAAAATTTTAGTTCAAAAGCGGCCAAAAATTATAGACTAAAAACGGTCAGGTTACAGAACAATTTTTATTTTTATGATAGAAAATTGCCTACACACCTTTATTTTCCTGGACTCGTTGAAGCGAAGCTTCATACGTGGATCCAGGATCCAAAACAAAATTCATGCTCGAAAGAGCATGGCAAAGTTATTTAAATAACGTCATGATCTGCGATCATAAGTATTATTTGGATCCTGAATCCGCATTCGAGCCCTCTGGGCTCTCATTGGTTCAGGAAAACAGCTGAGTTGATGGCAGTTTCTAACTAAAATTATATTTTTTGTCCGATAGATTGAAAAAAAAGTAAATTCAAATCATTTGAGTATAGATATAAAAAAACCTGCAATCATCAACACAATTGCAGGTTTAAAAGCGAACTAATAATAATTACAAAACGCTATCAAGAACTTCTTCATCAATATGCGCATTGTATTTTTTAAGCAAAGCTTCTTCGAGTTGATCCATAATGTCTTTCTTCAAATCACTTTCAAGTGACTTGGTAATTTTTTCTTCGCTTTCTTTTTCTTTTATCGTGATAGGAATAATACGATCCAATTGTGCAACAACGTAATCTGAACCACTTAAACCCATTTCAACACCATTTGGTTTTTCTTTAAACAATGTCGTTAAAACATTGCGTGGGAAAATACCTTTCAAAGGTTTACCATCACGTGTAAACTCTTCAGTTGTTTTAACTTCTAAATTATTTGCTTTTGCAAATGTCGTTAGAGCTTGACCTTTTTTAATTTCAGCAACAATTTCTTGTGCCTTCTTTTCGGCCATTTCTTTTTGCTGTTGCATCGTCCACAATTTTTTAACTTGATCTTTAACATCGTCCAAAGGCTTTAAAGTCTTTGGTAAAATTTCTTCAACTTTAACAATATAATACTCGCCTTGTGTGTTTTCTTGAATTGAAGAAACCTCTTTTAAAGGCGACGCAAAAACTGTTTGAACAATTTCTTGGCTAGGTGCTTTTGTAGGATCTTTTGAATCTTCCGTCTGCACTTTAGCAACACCCATATTATCAACAAGATCAACATGTTGGAGAGGTGCATCCATTTCTTTAGCAATATCTTCAATAGATATACCTTCAGAAACCTTTTCGTCAATTTTATTTGTTTTATCAATAAGTTGATCTGTTGCACGCGCTAATTTTTCTTTCTCAGCAATATGCGACTTCACTGTTTCAAATGAATCTACGCCTGCCTTTTCAATTTTTTTTATGCGTGTGATATAAAACCCATCTTTTGTTTGGAGTGGCTCACTAATCTCACCCAAAGGAAGAATTAAAACAGCGTCTTTAATTTCTTCAGGAATATCATCGGATGTCACAAGACCCCAATCATTATACGTCACTTTTTCTTTACCCATCGCGTCAACAATTGCTTGAGGTTCTTTCTTTGCAATCAATTGATTTTTAACGTTTCGTGCTGCATCCATATCATGGGTAATAAAGGCATCTATTTCACGTTTTTCAGGGCGTGTATATTCTTGGATATTATCATCATAAAGCTTTTTTAATTCTTCATCACTCATTTGAATTTTTTCAGCTTCTTGCTTTGGATTAAACTTAATAAGCTTAAAACTACGATATTCAGGGGCCATAAATTTTTCCCCTTTTTCTTCGTGGTATTTTTTTAAATCTTCATCTGTTGGTTGTGGCGCTGTCATCGAATCATTCGGAATTTTTATATATTGCGCAACACGTTTTTCATTTTTAAAATTATACATATCATCAACAAGCAAACTTGGTGGTTTTATAGCACTTCCAAGCGTATCACTTAATGCTAATTGTATGATTCTACGTTGTGTATCAAAAATATAACTGGCTTCAGATTTACCCGTCATCGCCATAAATCTTTTGAAACGTTCAGCATCAAACTGACCATCTTCGAATCTAAACATAGGATCTTTTAGAATTGAATCACGAATTTGGCCTTCACCAACCCGTAATTTAAATTTTTCAGCAAATCGTTTAATAGATGCAGCTTTTAAAAGATTTTGTACAACATTACGATGCATACCTTGCTGTTTAAGCATATCAATGTTAAATTCTTGACCAAATTGTCTGGATATTAAATTACCATAATTAATAACTTCCTGTTTTACTTCCAAGGATGTTATTTTATGGCCATCGACGCTTGCAACAACAGTAGCATTTGGATCTTTAACAAAAATATCTGCTATACCCCAGGCTGCAAAAGAGATGATAATAAGACCCATCAAAATCTTGATGATCCATGAACCTGCGTTAGAACGTAAAAACTGTAGCATCGTTACTCTATCTTTTTTCGTTGATCTTTCGACACATGTTACGAATGATTTGTGTCGCATGCAAGATGCATTATCGCACAAAATTGTGTATTTAATAAAGTGTTGATCGTAACTTAAGGAAAGAATATGCAAAAATTAATTGTCGCCAATTGGAAAATGTACGGTTCAAAGACCATGGCAGAGGCATTTCTAAAGACATTTTTATATTCAAAAACAGATACTTACAATTACATTTTTTGCCCCCCTTTCACACTTTTAGCGTCATTTGAAAAATTTTTGAATAGCCAAAAATATATACTAGGGGCACAAAATTGTTCTTCATTTGAAAATGGTGCTTTTACTGGTGACATTTCAGCTGAAATGCTAAAAGAATTCAATTGTTCTTATTGTCTTATAGGACATTCTGAAAGACGGCAAATTTATCATGAAGATGACGAAAAAATATTAACGACCAAAATTCAACAATTATTAAAACATCAAATCACACCTATTTTTTGTGTGGGTGAAAGCCTAGAAGATAAAAAACAAGGAACAGCTTTTCAAAAAATTAAACATCAATTGAATGTACTCAAAGAGATAAACAATGAAATTATTATCGCCTATGAACCGATCTGGGCGATTGGCACAAACAAGGTACCAAACATTCAAGAAATTAACGAAATGCATCAATTTATAAAAAATCTTTACTTAAAACCTTTGAAAGTCCTTTATGGAGGATCCGTCAATCCCCAGAATGCAGCTGATATTCTTACCTCAGATCAAGTTGACGGCATTCTTGTAGGGCGCGCAAGCCTTGAAGTTGCATCACTTTTGGCATTGAAAGAACGTTAAAAATAAAAAAAGTAAATTTTGGCTTGAAATATATGGCAAAAAAATGGTAATTAAGTAGGATGGGCTGAAATCAATTTTACGTCCAAACGAATAAATATAAGGAACGAAAATGATCACTTTTCTATTGGTTGTTCATATTATCATTGCGATCGGCCTAGTTTTCTTCATCCTTATGCAGCACAGCGAAGGTGGTGCCTCGGGATTTGTTTCTGGTCAAATGGGTAACGTTATGTCCATTCGTGGAACAGCTAATTTTATGACAAAAACAACAGCAATTCTTGCCACGCTTTTCTTTTTATCAAGCATTGGTCTTGCAATGTATTCAAAATCTGCAAGCAAGCCTAAATCAATCGCTGATTCATTTAAAACGCATGCTCCAGAAGCAAAAAAAGAAGATGCTAAACCTCAAGTCCCTGTTGCACCAATTGCAGGACAAGCCCCAAAAGCTGTGACACCTCCTTTAGATGCACCGAAAGTTGAAGAAAAAGCACCAGTAACTACGCCTGTTCAAGCGCCATCATCTGCTGAAGCGCCAAAGGCTGAAGCGTCCAAAACTGAAGCAGAAAATGCAGCACAACCAGCAGCTTCTGTTGCTCAACCTGCTGAAGCGACAGCTGCACAACAAGAAAATAAAGAAGCGCCCAAAAACTAAAATTTGGGCTTGATCTTAGCCTGATTTTAAATCGGCATAATAAAAAACTTAAAAGAGGCATAGTAGTTTATCTATACTCAAGCGGTTTCAAAATGTGGGTCAAGAAGATGAGCGGTGAAAACTGCTACGTGTATCTCTTTATACATGAGCATGTTGAATCCCGAAATCTAACACCCTCCACAGTTTGAAAGCGTTTGAGTATAGTAAGCCTATTTTTGTATTAACCTTATAATATTATGAACATTTCGAGACTTTAAAAAATGACACGCTATATTTTTGTAACTGGGGGCGTTGCCTCTTCCTTGGGTAAAGGCATTGCGACTTCTGCTTTGGCTGCTATTTTGCAAACACGCGGCTACAAGGTCCGCATTCGTAAGTTTGACCCTTATCTTAATGTTGATCCAGGCACAATGAGCCCTTCTCAACATGGTGAAGTTTTTGTAACCGATGATGGTGGTGAAACAGATCTAGATTTAGGCCATTATGAACGTTTTACAGGCGTCTCATCTCAAAAAAGTGATAACGTAACCTCAGGCCAAATTTATCAAGCAGTGATCCAAAAGGAACGTCGCGGTGATTACTTGGGTGCGACTGTTCAAGTTATTCCGCATGTCACTGATATGATTAAAGATTATATTACGCGCAATACAGAAGATCTTGATTTTATGATTTGCGAAATTGGCGGCACAGTAGGCGATATAGAAGGGCTTCCTTTCATTGAAGCGATTCGCCAATTGGGGAATGAATTTGGTAAAAACCAAGTTCTCCACATCTACTTAACACTTTTACCCTACATCCCATCTGCCGGTGAATTAAAAACAAAACCAACACAACATGCTGTTAAAGAACTATTAAATCTTGGGATACAACCTGATATTTTACTCTGTCGTTCAGATCGTCCCTTTGACGAAGGCACTAGATCCAAGATCGCTTTATTTTGTAATGTTCCCATTCAAAATGTAATCGCAGCCCTTGACGTTGATACCATTTATTCCGTCCCCACACGCTATCACCAAGAAGGTTTTGATCGTCAAGTCTTAAAACATTTTGGTCTTCCCAATGATGAAAAACCAAATATGGCGCAATGGGATTCGATTGTTGCTAAAATTCGCAATCCAAAAGAAACGATTCGCATTGCAATCGTAGGCAAATATACATCCCATCTTGATTCTTATAAATCACTCATTGAAGCTTTAACCCATGGTGGCATCGCCAATGAAACACGCGTTGATTTAGAATGGATCGAATCTGATCGCTTAGAACGCGTTTCTCCTCGTCTTTTGCTTGCAGGTGCCGACGGCATTCTTATTCCTGGTGGTTTCGGCGAACGTGGCGCAAATGGCAAAATGATTGCCATTCAATATGCACGCGAAAATAAAATTCCTTTATTTGGGATTTGTTTTGGTCTTCAAATGGCAATGGTTGAAGCTGCAAGAAACCTTTTAGGGCTTAAAAATGCAGGCACTACTGAATTTGGTCCTTGTGAAGATCCAATCGTTGGCCTTATGACTGAGTGGCAAAAAGATGGTGCGACTGAAAAACGTCATGCTGAAGGTTTAATGGGTGGCACAATGCGTTTAGGCGCCTATCCATGTCAAATTCAACCAGGTACCCTTGCACATCGTGTATATGGTGAAACATTAATTCATGAACGTCATCGCCATCGCTATGAAGTCAATATTGCTTACCGTGAAGCACTTGAAAAAGTAGGTCTTATATTTTCAGGTATGTCACCCGATGGAAAATTGCCAGAAATTATAGAATATAAAGACCATCCTTGGTTTATTGCCGTACAATTTCACCCTGAACTAAAATCACGTCCTTTTGCACCACATCCCCTTTTTACATCTTTTGTTAAAGCGGCCCTTATTCAAAAACGAAATATCGTTTATACGACTCATGAAGGACAAAAAGAATGTCAAACAGCATAAATCAAATGAAAACGGTACAAGTCGGTAATTTTAAAATTGCAAATAACTTACCTTTGGTGATTATTGCAGGACCTTGCGTTCTTGAATCACGAGATCACGCTTTTGAAATGGCTTCTAAGTTAAAAGAAATTACAGGAAAACTAGGCATTAACCTTATTTTCAAATCCTCCTACGACAAAGCAAACCGAACCTCTATTGAAGGTGATCGCGGCATTGGTCTTGAAGAAAGCCTACCGATTTTTGCTGAAATCCGTGAAAAACTTCAATTGCCTGTGATTACAGATGTTCATTTACCCGAACATTGCGCCATTGTTGCCAAAGTTGTTGATGTACTTCAAATACCTGCTTTCTTATGCCGTCAAACAGATCTTTTGATAGCAGCTGCAAAAACAGGCAAACCCCTTAACATTAAAAAGGGACAATTTTTAGCACCTTGGGATATGAAAAACGTTGTTAAAAAAGTCGAATCGGCAGGCAGTCACAATATTATGCTCTGTGAACGCGGCGCTTCTTTTGGTTATAACACATTAGTATCAGATATGCGTGCAATCCCCTATTTGGCACAAACTGGCTATCCTGTTGTTTTTGATGCAACCCATTCCGTACAACAACCAGGTGGCCATGGCACAAAAACGGGTGGACAACGCGAATTTGTTGAAGTTTTAGCACGTGCAGCCGTGTCAGTAGGCGTTGCAGCCGTTTTTCTTGAAACACATCAAGATCCTGATAACGCACCGAGCGATGGACCCAATATGGTGCCACTCCATAAAATGGAAGCACTTTTAAAGACACTAAAAGCATTTGATGCGATGGCTAAAAGCATACCACTCGCTGCTTAATTATGCGGCAAATCCGTCGTCAGAACTGCGTTTCCGGTACTCATGTACAAAGAAGTACACTCCGTTCCGGTACTCGTTCTTTCTAGACTTTGCCGCATAATCTGCATAATAACCTTAAGATAAAATATGTAGGAGGTTCTAATGTCTGCAATTGTTGATTTACGTGCACGTGAAATTCTTGATTCTCGAGGCAATCCAACAATCGAAGTTGATCTGATATTAGAATCTGGTGCTATGGGCAGAGCCTCGGTTCCCTCAGGAGCATCTTGCGGATCAGGGGAAGCAAAAGAACTTCGTGATAACGATTCAAAGCGTTATTGTGGTAAGGGTGTACAATCAGCCATTGATCAACTTCACGGCGAAATTTTTCAAGCCATAAGTGGTTTCGAAAGTGAAAATCAAAACGGTCTTGATACTCTTTTACGTCAATTAGATGGCACAAAATCGAAAGAAAAATTAGGCGCTAACGCAATTTTAGCTGTCAGTCTTGCTGCCTGTAAAGCAAGTGCGAGTGAATTTGGATTACCCCTCTATCAATATCTGGGCGGCATACGCGCACGTATTCTCCCCGTCCCTTTTATGAACATCCTCAATGGCGGTAAACACGCCAATAATGGTGTTGATATTCAAGAATTTATGATTGTTCCCCATAATGCAGATTCTTTTAAAGAGTCTTTGCGTATGGGCACCGAAATCTTCCACACACTCAAATCCTATCTTGACGACAAAGGTTTTAACACAAACGTTGGCGATGAGGGTGGTTTTGCGCCCACATTAAAAGAAAACAAACAAGCGCTCGATTTTTTAATGGAGGCGATCACACGTGCTGGATATAGACCTAAAGATGACGTTTCAATCGCCCTAGATGTAGCTTCAAATGAATTTTATCAAAATGGTGCTTACACGTTAAGCAATGAAGGCAAAACCCTATTTGCTCCTGAAATAATAGATCTTTATGAAAGTTACATCAACCAATACCCTATTATCTCCATTGAGGATGGCCTTGCTGAAGATGATTGGCGCGGTTGGAAAGAATGCACGGAACGTCTTGGATCCAAAGTCCAGCTTGTTGGGGATGATCTATTCGTCACCAATTTAGAAAAGATTACACAAGGCATCACCCAAAATGTCGCAAATTCTGTTCTCATTAAATTAAATCAAATTGGCACCTTATCAGAAACGATGGATGCTGTTGAGCTTGCTCATAAAAATTCATATAAAACAATTATTTCTCATAGGTCAGGCGAAACTGAAGACACTTTTATTGCTGATTTATCTGTTGCTACACATTCAGGTCAAATCAAAACTGGTGCACCCTGCAGGTCAGAACGTCTCGCTAAATATAATCAACTTTTACGTATTGAAGAAGAATTAGGCACGAATGCTATTTTTGCAGGCCGTTGTGCATAGATGCACAATCTATGGGACAAAAAATTAAATTGCTTCGGTTTCACCTCTCCCCTTTGTGGGAGAGGTCGGCGCGCAGCGACGGGTGAGGGGTATCTAAGCCTTTAGAAAGAGCAACATCATCATGCCATAATCTAAGCATTGCCAAACAAATACTCATCTCTCCAAAATTGTAAAAGACCCCTCACCCGCTCCCTTTAGTCGCGACCTCTCCCACAAGGGGAGAGGTCAAAAAACCCTTCTTTTGAAGAGCTTTTGGTAAAAAATTGTTTTCAGTTCTTAGAAATAAGTTGCGGAGTATGAGAGCGGGATAGTTAAAAATGGGCTTATTTTCATTTTTTATTCAGTAGATAAACTATTTCGTGAAATCGATACCCATTTCTTTATAATGACTTGGATTATCTTGCCAATTTTCACGCACACGAATGAATAAATAAAGATGAATTTTAACGCCATAATGAATTTCTAATTCTTCACGTGATGTCTGACTGATTTCCTTAATCATGCGGCCTTTTGCACCCAAAATCATAGCCTTATGACCAGCACGATCAATGGTAATCATTTGATTTATTTTAATTGATCCATTGTCGAATTCTTCCCAAGATTCAGTCTCAACCGTCAATCCATAAGGAAGTTCTTCATGTAACTTCAGGAATAATTGCTCACGTGTTATTTCGGCTGCAAATAAACGATCCGTTAAATTCGATAATTGTCCTTCAGGGAAATGCCAAGGACCTGCCAATGCCTTCTCAGTCAAATGCTTTTTTAAATCACTCACGCCATCAGATGTTAAAGCTGATATCATGAAGATGGACTCAAATGTGCCACGCGTATGTAGAAAAGAAACAATTTCAAGAAGTTTTACTTTAGCAATCAAATCAATTTTATTTAAAACCAATATTTTCGGCTTTTCTAATTTTTTTAATTTTTCAAACAATTGAACATTGTCATGGCTTTTATATTTCGCCGCATCAACCATAAGAACAATGGAATCAGCATCATAAGCGCCCTGCCAGGCGGCTTCTACCATGGCGCGTTGCAATCTTTTTTCAGGCTTAAAAATACCCGGCGTATCAATAAAAACAAGCTGCGTTTCACCTTCGGTTAATACACCTAAAACACGTGCACGTGTTGTCTGTACCTTTGGTGATACGATCGATACTTTGGTGCCAACAAAATTATTGATAAGCGTTGATTTACCAGCATTAGGTGCGCCTATAAGCGCTACAAAAGAACATTTAGTCGTCATTAATTAATTTCCTTAATTATATTTTCAAGATTATTTAGTACTTGTTGCGCAGCCTTATGCTCTGCAACTTTTTTTGAATTACCTTCACCTTGAGCAGGCAAAAACCCCTCCCCTTTAACTTCAACCACAAAAATTGGATTGTGCAACGCACCTTTTGTTTCAACAAGATCGTAAGAGGGCAACGGCGATCCTTGTGCCTGCAACCATTCTTGTAAAGCTGATTTGGGATCTTTGGGCGGTGTCTGATGTCCTTGAATATATGACATCCAATGTTTTTCTATAAAGGCGCGTGTTTTTTCAAGACCAGCATCAAGATAAAGAGCTGCAATCACCGATTCGACAATATCGGCGAGACTTGACGCACTATTTTTAAGAGCTTCTTCACTCACGCCAGGCAATACAAAAAGAAATTGCGCCAAATTCAGTTTTTGTGAAATTTCTGCCAGCATATCCATACATACTAAAGCAGTAAACCTTCGTGCAATTTTACCCTCGGGTTCATTAGGAAATAATTTCAAAAGCGTTTCAGACACCAGAAGACCCAATACGCGATCACCCAAAAATTCGAGTCGCTGATAATTACGCGCGCCTGATGCTTTTAAGTAGGAACAGCTTGGATGCAAAAAAGCCTCTTCAAAAAGAACAACATTTTGAATAGGCCAATCAAGAAGAGTCGATAATTTTTTAATTTGTTTTTCAGTAAATTTAAAATTCAAGTAGTTCAATTCCTTTTATTTTATTGAATAGGATTAATACATAATTTTATAACATCATGAAAGTATACTTTCTAATGACGAACTATCCTGGATCGTCATCGCGAACCCCCGCAGGGGGTGTGGCGATCTCAATTTTTCAAGGAGATTGCCACGGAGCTGCGCCCCTCGCAATGACGAAAAAAAGAATTATTAATATTATGAGGCAAAGTCTAGAAAGGATGAGAACCGGCACGGAATGTACTTAAGTACATGAGTACTGGAAGCGCAAGCCTGACGACGAATTTGCCCATAATATTAATAATTATCAACGAATAGGTGACATAATCCTATCAAAACGTATCGCTGATGGCCATTTCCAAATTTGCCAAATATCGGCATCTTCTAAAGAAAACCATTTAATGGACGCACGTCCGATCACATATTGCTTAGGAATGTATCCAATGTTTGATGGCCTTACGTCACGTAGATAACGGCTGTCACTTGAATGATCACGGTTGTCACCAATACCCATATAATGCCCTTCAGGCACTATATATTCTTGTGTATTATTCGCAATCTTTATATAAGGGTTCGATGGATTTTGATAATCGGGTTCTTGAATAATTTCGTAGCTTTTGCCCCCAGGCAAGGTTTCACGATATTTATCCATTCGTCTTATTTCGCCTGTATTTTCAACATGATACAAATACTCACCTATTTTTTCACGTTTACAAGCTTCACCATTGATATGAAGAATACCTTCTTTAAGTTGGATACGATCGCCAGGCATCCCGATAAAGCGTTTAATATAGTCTTTATCATGATCAGGGATACGGAAAACAACCACTTCACCACGTTCAATAGGACGATCAAAAAAACGACCTTCAAAAGGTGGAAATCCAAAAGGAAAAGCGTAACGACTATAACCATAAGAGAATTTATTAACAAAAAGATAATCACCTACAAGCAAATTAGGGACCATGGAAGAGCTAGGAATACGGAAGGGTTCAAATAAAAATGAACGAAAAGCAATAGCGATAAGCCCCGCCCAGAATATAACGTTAATCCACTCAACAATGATTTTTCTCATGGGATGACCTTTAAATTTGCTGTGACTATTTGCATATTGTTAAAAATGGTGCCGCCGGCGCGGATCGAACGCGCGACCTCACCCTTACCAAGGGTGTGCTCTACCACTGAGCCACGGCGGCATGAATTCTGTTTGTCACAGATAAAGGCGACATTGCCATAAAATTTCAAAAAAATCAAGCGGAACCTTTGAAATTTAGAAAAAACAACAATCAAAAATTATAACCCCAGCCACCCCTGCTACGCCCCGCGGCAAGTCCCTCGGGGTCCATAAAACCTATTGAAAAATCACGATAAATCCATTCATTCACCCCCTGCACAATGGATCCCGCGGTCAAGCCGCGGGACGTAGGAGGTGAGATGCTCAAATTTCGTACACTCTCCAGGGTAGTTACTAAACAATAATCAAAAATTCAACCTTTTTTTTGAAGAAAGATAAAAACAATGCTAAGATCAAAGTTAATCTGTTAATTATTTTTTTATAAGGCTAAAAAATGAAAAATTTTGTTTCTTTCGTAACACTTTCATTATTCATTTCATGTTCAACGCATGCTATGGAAAATGATCAATCAACTTTAGAAGATGGCGAACTTGCCTATCTTTTATCAATTCCTGACGTGGATACACAACCCGAAAACAATTCAACAATATCTGCTGAAATAGAATCACCTGACACATCAAATGACGTTTTAATCGCACAGATTTTAGTTGAGCCCCCCTTATATCAAAAGCCTATTCAAGAAATACACCCTATTGACCTTCCAAATGAATACATCCCAATATGGATACGTTTAGAAGACAAAATGATGATGCTTATTTCTAATGAACAGATGCTCTTAATTACACAATTTAAAGAAATAGATCAAAAATTACGCAGTATTCCGAATAATTCTAATGTACATGTTCTTGATGCCTATATTTTTGGTGCCGCAAATAAAATTCAAGATCTTGCAAACATAGGAGCTGCATTAGACATTGATAATCCTCATCACAGTCTTCAAGAAATCGGCATACAAATGATTAACTTTATAGATCAACATGCTGATTTATTTGTTGGCTATCAATACGAAAAAGACATTGTTTCAACAGATAGTTTAAAAGCTTATTTGCATGCGCATTTCAATCAAATGGACCAAGAAATAGCAGCAAAAAATTGTCCAAATGCTCAAATTGTTTGGTCACGCGCCTTTAGCCTTGCTTTAGAATTATTCATCCATGAAAATGATTTTGACGCCCTCAAAATGCTATATGATGCTGCCATTGAAGGGCACTTAACCAAAGGTGGATGTCTTGCAGGCCGCATAAATAGAGGTTTTGTTCTTTATGTTGCCTTATTAGGCAAAAATGGATTTGGGAACATCTATAGTTGATAGACATTGGAAGGATACATCGTCACGTCTCACTCATGTATACAGGGATACACTTCGCTCGTTATTCCTTGTCTACTCCTCAAGTCTATCAACTATAATAGACTTCATTAGAAACTCTACTATAGTGAAACAACTCGAAAACACTACAATCTCCTACGCCCCTGCTTCCATATCATTGCGCATAAGCAGGGGAAAATATTTATATTTAGTATAATTTTTGAGATAATGCTTTCTTTTTGGAGAGCATTATTCATATTGTGTACGTAAAAGAACCCTTGGTTTTCCGTCGTTGCGATGAGTCGAAGACAAAGAAGCAATCTAGAAAATAACCTTTCAATCACTATAAATGTTTATTTTTTTGACTAGATTGCCACACCCCCTACGGGGGTTCGCAATGACGATGCTCGTTTATTTACTTATTAACTCAATTAGTTGAGCAGAAATTCAAAAATTTTAATTGCAAAATTCGCTTAAACCAAACATTACGCAACATGTTCATTCTTTGATTGCTCAATATTGCCCTGAATCTCAAGTATAATATCTTGCAATCTGGCCGTAAAACTAGCCATATGATTTGATATATCACTTGCAGCATTTTGAACATCTTGCGCTATTGTTTGTGTTTCAAGAACTTCATTAGAAATCAATGCCATGTTTTCTGAAACTTCATCTGTATTATGAGCAGCTACTTGAATTGAATGCGCAATTTCATTCGTTGCTGCTTTTTGTTGATCAACCGCACTTGAAACGTTAATTGCCACTTCATCAATTTGCACAATAGCCTGATTGATCGCTTCAATATCGTTCACAGCACTTTTTGTTGCGTGCTGCATATCTGAAATTTGCTTTGATATTTCTTCTGTTGCTTTTGCTGTTTGATGTGCAAGACCCTTTACTTCAGATGCAACGACTGCAAAACCTTGACCTGCTTCACCTGCCCTTGCTGCTTCAATTGTTGCATTTAACGCAAGCAAATTTGTTTGATTGGCAATTGTTGATATAAGTTTTACAACTTCACCAATGCGATCTGCATTTTCAACAAGTTTTTTAAATGTTTCATTTGTTTTAATCGCTTGAATCGAGGCTTCATTCGTCGCTTTCTTTGAAAATGTCACAAGATTGCCAATTTCACTGCTCGACGCGGCAAGCTCTTCAGTCGCTGCGGCCACTGTCTGCGTATTCTCCGCCGCCATGCGCGCTGACTTTGTAACAAGCATACTTTTTTCATTTAGACGCTCCGACGCTTGAAGCATATACTCTGCAACACCAACCATATGCTTACTACTTGAATCAAATTGTTTGCTTGCGTAATTAATTTCTTGATTAAACTGAACAGAAATATTTTGAATTTGCTCTTGAAGTTGCTTTCGATTATTCATAATGCGTTGATTAAATGCATTCATTTTATCCATCGCAAGTACATTTTGCCTAAATTGCTCAAGAGGAAGTGCCATTTTACCAATTTCATCATTTTTGTTTTCTGTAAGAATTAAACCATCTATATTACCCTTCAATAACTCAGTCATAGAATTAATAATATTTTCAATAGGTTTAGTGATTTTACGTCTTACAAAATAAACAGACACTAGAATGAAAAAAACTAGACATATTAAGCAAATCAACAGAGTATAATTTCGTAAGGTATCAACTGATGCAAAAATTTCGTCTTTATTTGCCTCTGCAACAATACCCCATTTTGTGCCTAAAATGTCAATGTGATCATAAGCCACCAACATTTCAAGAGAACGATAATTTGTATAAAAATCAATGCCTGGTTTTTGTGTTAAAGCATGATTTACAAGATCATTACTAATCTTTTGCTTTAAAATAGTGCTGTTTTTTGTAAAACGAGATTGTGTGCGCATAAAGCTATCGCCACCAAAAAGATAAACCTCCCCATCCTTACCCATGCCGTTATTAAATTGAACGGCTTGATTAAGTCGCTCAACAGGCATTTGGAAAGCAATAACACCAATTATTTTATTCTCTTTATTAATTATAGGTTTTGCAATAAAACTAGCGGGCTTATTATACGACGGAAGGTAAGGCGCAAAGTCGCTAAAAAAAGTTTTTGCAGGATCTGTTGAATTTCTCGCGTCCCTATATACTTTTGCAATATCCGTATCTTTCCATTTGCCATTGAGCAAATTTGATCCGAAATCAAGCTCTTTAAAAACGGTGTAAACAACATTACCATCCATATCAATTAAAAAAATATCATAGTAATCGCGCTCTTTTAAAAAGGAACGCAACCAAGGGTGATATTCCTTATGAAATTGACTATAGACAGAATCATCACTTGCAAAATCTAGATATTCTTTTTTTCCAACAGGATTAGGATTATTCGTAATATAAGCTTGTTGTAATTTTTCGCCGGTTTGGGGTCCCATTTCTTGCCAGGCTTTCTGATAATCCAGAAAAGCTTGATGAATGAAAGGATTTTGAGCTTGAAAAGATAAATCTTGTTGAATAAGACTCAAATAATCATTCAAATTTTTCTTGCGATTTTGAAGAAGTGATTCTAATTTTTCTTCAACGCCATCTTGGATAATATTTTTAGCACTAAAATACCCAACTAATCCGATACTTAACCCAGTTACTAAGATCGTTGCAATTATTAAGATTAGTATTTTTTTTGATAAAGAAGTACCCTGAACCATTATTATCTCCCCTTTTATAATAGTATTCAGGATTTTTTAATAATTGTCTACATCAGGAATTGTATGGGGGACACAAATACCCTTTTGGCGAGAGTGTAAATATTTCATAGCCAGCAGACGTTACGCCAATCGTATGTTCAAATTGAGCAGATAAAGATTTGTCACGTGTAACTGCAGTCCAATCATCACTCAGCACTTTAACGTCATAATTTCCAGCATTGATCATCGGTTCTATTGTAAAAAACATGCCTTCTTGAAGTTTCATGCCTGTATTTTTACGTCCGTAATGAAGCACTGTGATATGTGGGTCGTGAAAAATTTGTCCAATCCCATGGCCGCAAAAATCACGCACAACAGAAAAACGTTGTTTTTCTGCATGTTCTTGAATGACGTGCCCAATGTCACCTAAAGTCACACCAGGACGCACGATTTCAATCGCACGCATCATACATTCATATGTCACATCAATAAGTTTTTTTGCTTTAATACCCACTTTACCAACATAGAACATACGACTTGTATCGCCATACCAGCCATTTAGAATGACCGTGATATCAATATTTATAATATCGCCATCAACTAATTTTTTTGGCCCAGGAATGCCGTGACAAACCACATGGTTAACAGATGTACAAATCGATTTTGGAAAACCACGATAATTTAAAGGTGCTGGAATTGCATTATGCGCAATAATAAAATCATGGCAAAGCTGATTGAGTTCTTCTGTTGTAACACCTGGAACTACATAAGGTGTAATGTAATCAAGCACTTCTGCAGCCAGTTTCCCAGCTGCACGCATTTCGATAAAATCTGCTTCATTATGCAGAACGAGGCTTTTATAATTATATTTGGACATTTATTCTCTCTTAGATGAACTGTCACAAAAATAACCTATTTTTTTAATTCGGGATAGCATCAAAATTTAGTACGCATCAACTTGATAAAAATCAGAGTCACTCATCATTCTTGAAATTGATCTTTTACGCGTTGGAGACTCTTTAAGATCGGGAGCAGACGGATTTTTATTAACATAACGGAGACAGTTTTCATAACGCGAAATAAAATTATCAAGATAAGATTTCGAAACTTTGAAATCGTTAATAACAATTAAATTTTCAATATTACGTTTTTCTGCAGCATCCGATAAATTATAAGACCCCGTAATTGTAGTTTTTTTATCAACAACGATAACTTTATTATGAGCAAGCGTCGCATGTGCATCAACGTAAACAGAAATACCATTAGATGCAAGAAATGAAATTTTTGAATATGGAACTTCAAGTTGCAAATTATCAACAAGAACTTTTACTTCACAACCACGATTATGCGCATCAACTAAAGCATTAGCAATTACTTGAGAAGATAATACATAAGCCTGCAAATGAATAGATTCTTGAGCATTATTAAGAATTGATACTAAAAAATCACCACATTTTTGCTGGGGCGTAAAACATGTTTGCCATTTTGAATCCGGTGCAAAACTCTCAGCGCCTGACGCAACATCTTTACGTTTAACGCGTTTTCTCGTTTTTCTTTTATCTTTAATAATCTTTTTTAAATCAGGTTTTTTGAACGTAATCTCTTCGCGCACTAAACTTATTTCTTCTGTTGGCTCAATAGTTCTTTGTCTTTTCTTAGGGTGAAGTAATTCATCACAATTTTCAAGCGTAATATCTTTTAAATTTTCTTTATCGTCGTCGCCCACAGCATAAGCCCTTACACAAGAAAAAAATAAAATTAAACCAATAATGCCAGATTTTATTAACATGTTTTCATCTTCACTCAAAAAAAATTAAATAGGTAAGGAAGAATGACATTAGATAAATTAAAAATCAAACACTATTTTGATATTAAACTATAAA
>JAUYSY010000064.1 GCA_030696155.1 Alphaproteobacteria bacterium
TTTCATATTAAATCTCCAAAAAATTAAAAAATAACCACAATCCAGAATTAAAGTAAAAAAATTATCTTGGGCTTATTACAGGTTTTTTATAAAAAATAATTCAAGTATGCGGCCAATATGCAACCTATAGCATTTTATTTATGGGGTCAATTTAATCTATCATTGAAGTTTATGATTTTTTAAAAGTTGAAAAAAGATCTTTGGAATGTAACAATCCTATTAGCAGCTAGCGCACTAATAATTTTGGGAAATGGTATATACCCAACGGATTCATGAATGCAAAAATTTCTTTTTGCAAGATCTATGGTTATTGTTTTATACTCGCTCTTACATCTCTGCGAAGGTATGTTCGTAATGGCGCCCAATGGGTTGTTTTAAGCTGATGGGTAGTAAGGACAAGTATATTTTATTATGTATAATTTATCCCCCGATAAATCTAAAGAAATTTTAAATATTTGGCATTTTGTTGAACTTTTATCGCCTTTATCAAGTGAAAAAATTGATGATTTTAATGCGAAAGCGCGTGAATTAAAAAATTCAAAACAAGAATTTATTAAAATTTATAAAGATTCGTTATTTTTATTAGAAGCAACACCTTATCTAGATCCAAAACATCAAGAGGCAGGTCATTATTGGCATGCTTATTTAGGCCATTTAAATTGGACACAAGCTGAACACAAAATAAAAGAAAATCTTTCTAAAAATCAATCTGATGATATAACAAAAGCGCCTGCAAAATTAAATTTTTCTAGACAACGCACTATGCCAATTGCTGCTTTTATTTTAACAGAAGATGGCTTTTTGCATCCTAATTCATTTGTGATTTCAAGTGCCGCATGGGCTTTTGGTAAAATTATGAATGGTGATTATCTTAATGATCCCAAATCATTTTTTCAATTTACCAAAGATGTTGATACCATAAATTATGAAATAACGGCTCTTTTATATGATAAATCTAAAGATACACAGGAAGATTTTGATCGTGATGAAGATTTACATGTTGAAATCTCAAAAGTAAAAAACATTCCTATAAATCACGAAAACATACAAAAAATAACACAATTTTTAATTGAGCGGCTTAAAATCGATCAACATTGTTTAATCGATATCCCTGATGTGTGTATTAAAAAATTTGTACCGAAACCGCTTCAGGAAGAACATGTTGAAAAACAAAGTAAAAAAAACAAACCACAACCACCACAGCTTGAAATGTTCAATAGTTTTTTTCTTGATGAAATTCAATTGGTGCAACGTAATTTAAAGACTATTTCTAAAAATTCGGCTATTGGTAAATATTTAGGGTTTGATGCAGATCCACTTGCGCTTGATCCTTTAAATTATAAATTTGCCCTGAATGATTTATTAAGCCCTAAAAATGCCACTTTTGCGCGTTGGCCGCGTGCGTCTTCAACTGTTTTAGCCTCTCTTCAAGAAGCCGCTTTATCAAGTATCCTTAAAGAATTTAAAGATAATCAGCGTCAATTATTTTCAGTGAATGGGCCGCCGGGTACAGGTAAAACAACCTTGCTTTATGATTTGATCGTGAATCTTTATGTTGAGCGCGCAACATCTTTAGCTGTTTTTGATAAAGCTGAAGATGCTTTTGGTAAGAATATTCAATTTACACCTGAAAATGGTAAATATAATTATAATGTGCGGGATATTAACCCAATTTTAAAAGGTTATGAAATTATTATAGCCTCGTCCAACAATAATGCTGTCGAAAATATTTCAAAAGAATTACCGCTTAGTTCTAAAATTGATCCTGCGTTTCAAGAAGATATTCAGTTTTTTGATTGGCTTTCAAATTTTCAATCACAAGATCCTGAAATTTGGGGTAATTTTGCAGCAATTTTAGGGAAAGCTGAAAATAGAAAGAAATTTGTTCAAAAATTTTGGCAAGGCAATCATGATGTTGAGTCACAAAAAGAATCTTTTTATCCTCGAAAGGATTCAATGAAATCATCTTTTGGGATGGATGATTTTTTAGCATGTTTAAAGGGAAAAGATATTAAAATTCCTTTATCTTTACATCAAAAAATACTTGATGATCAAAATGTGATCGAAAATAAAAACAGTGAATGGCAAAAAACTTGTGAAAAATTTACTGAAAAGCATGAAGAGGTTCAGCTTGTTCTTAATGCATTAGATCATTTTGAAAAACATCATCCATTATATATTCAAAAACTAGAATCCCAGATTGACGAAATTAAAAATTCTATTGAAAAGCCTCTTCAAAAAACACCTATAGAGCGTTTAAAAATTATTTTAGATCAAAAACAAAAAGAACTTAAAAATCACAAAAGACCAAAAGATTATGATCACAATGTAACGCTTAATATTTTAAAAAAACACGGTTTTGATTTTGAACGCCTTGAAAATGATTTCTTTGGGCGCAAAGATCATGCTGATTTTCATATTGAAAAACCATTTTTTTCAGCAATATTTGAAAAATTGCGTATTGAACTTTTTCAAGAGGCTTTAAATTTGCATGCCTTATTTATTAAAATAAACGCGAATTCTTTTTGGAATAATTTAAAAATATTTACAGATTATATTAGCGGAACACTTCAAGATCGTTTGATCAAACCAGAGCTTTTAAAATCGGCCTGGTATAGTTTCTTTATGGTTGTGCCCGTTGTTTCCACCACTTTTCATTCTTATCGCCAGATGTTTCATCGTTTTGCCGATGAAGAATTAGGGTGGTTGATTATTGATGAGGCAGCGCAAGCGCAACCTCAACATGCCTTAGGATCCATTTATAGATCTAAAAACGTTGTTATATTAGGGGATCCTTTTCAAACAGAACCTGTTCAATTATTAGGGGATGTGTTGATTAATCAATTTTTTGAAAAAAGTGATTTGAATCCTAAAGAATGGTCTCCTTGTTTTGTCTCAGCCCAAAATTTAGCGGATCGCACAATGAATTATCAAGCTGATTATGAAAATCAAAAAGTTGGTTTTCCGTTGATAGTGCATAGACGTTGCCAAGATCCCATGTTTTCTATTTGTAATGCAC